>JANODS010000042.1:0-14020 GCA_031412835.1 Acidobacteriota bacterium
TCCCCAAGGCCAACGGAATCCCAAGTATGTCTTCAACCAGTTCGGTGCGACCGTCGGGGGACCCATCAAGAAGAATAAGCTCTTCTACTTTGCCGCCTACGAAGGCACCACCCGCCGCGAGTTTGCCAACCAGTTCGGCACCATGCCTACCTCGGCCATGCGCTCCGGTGACCTCTCCGCCACCGACCGCCCGGTCTACGACCCACTCACTGGTGATGATCAGGGGCGCAACCGGACCCCGTTCGCCGGCAACATTCTCCCCGCCAACCGCCTCAGCCCCGCTGCCCGCACGCTGGCCGGCAAACTCCCCAATCCCAATGTGCCCTCTGCCTTCATTCAGCAGAACTACTTCGCGGTCGGCAACTTCCTGTTTGACCGCAATACCGTCGACACGAAACTGAATTACAACATCACCGACAAGTGGACCATGTATGGCCGATTCTCGGTCCTCGACTACACCATGAGTAACCAGGGCATGCTTGGCGAACTCATCGGCCCCGGTATCTCCAGCGCCGGTGGAAACGTCGGTACCGCCGTCGGCCAAACCTACTCCACCACCATCGCCTCCACCTACGTCATCAAACCGACCTTCATCATCGACTCCTACTTCGGTTTCACCCAGATGAACACCAAAGTGGAACAGCCTGGCCTCGATCAAAACTTCGGCCGCGATCTGCTGAAGTTGCCCGGCACCAACGGCACCCGTACCTTTGAAGGTGGATGGCCACGGTTCTCCGTCGCCAACTTCACTAATTTCGGCATCCCCGACGCCTTCATGCCGTACAACCGTCGCGACCCGCAGTTCCAATACGTCGCCAATGGCAACTTGACCCGCACGAAACACAACATCCGCTTTGGCTTCGACTACTACAAAATGAACATGAACCATCTGCAACCCGAGTTCGCTGGGGCGAACCACGGTGCGCAAGGTGGCTTCAACTTCACCGGCGGTCCCACCCAAATCAATGGCGGCGCTTCCGCCAACGAGTTCAACTCCTGGGGTGCCTTCATGCTCGGATCGACCAATAACTACGGCCGTCTCCTCCAGGTTGACGACGTATACAAGACCCGCACCAGCATGTTCTCTACCTACATCCAGGACACCTGGAATGCCACCCGCAAGCTAACCCTCAACTACGGTATGCGATACGAGTTGTTTCCCATGCCTACCCGCGCCGACCGCGGTGTCGAACGCTACGACTTCGCCAACAACAAAATGCTCGTCTGCGGCATCGGTGTCGTACCGAAGGACTGTGGTGTTAAACAGCAAAAATTACTCTTCTCGCCCCGCCTCGGCATCGCCTTCCGGCCGAACGACAAGACGGTCATCCGCACCGGTTTCGGCATCAACTTCGACCCCTGGAATCTCGCTCGGACCCACCGGACGAACTTCCCGATACTCGTAATCCTGAACGGAAACGCCCCGAACGCGTTTACCCAGCTTAGCCGCCTTGATGACGGTATCCCCAGCATCCCAACCCCGGTTCTCGGCAACGGCGTCATCGACCTTCCGGTCAATTACGGTGTCGTCAGCGCCGGTGACTCTTTCACCCGCTCGTATATCATGAGCTGGAATTTCACGATTCAGCGGCAACTCGGCAAAGGATTTGTTTACCAAGCCGGCTACGTTGCAAATCGCCAAGTCAACCAAACCGGAAACCTCGACCTCAACGCGGGTCAAGTTCCAGGAGCCGGCATCAACGGCGCCCCCTACTTCGCCAAGTTCGGTCGCCGAGTAACCACCCAGTTACTCACTCCCATCGGACATACCAGCTACAACTCGCTCCAGAGCACCCTCGACAAGCGGTTTGCCAAGGGTTACTCGATGAACGTTTCTTACACATGGTCTAAAGCCATGGGTATCTGCTGTAACTCCAATAGCGATGGCGGACCCGCCATTCAGGCTTTGCCGTTCTACCGCCTGAATCGGTCCCTCACCGACTTCGACCGTACGCATAATGTCAACATCAGTTCGGTGTGGGAACTTCCGTTCGGCAAGGGCAAGTCCTATTTGCAGAGCGGTGTGATGGCGGCCATCGCCGGTGGTTGGCAGCTTAATGGCCTCCTCAGCGCCTACAGCGGCGCTCCGTTTAACGTCACCGCCGACGGCGCGTCCTTAAACCTGTTCGCCGGTTCCACCCAACGCGCCGACTACACCCGCCAAGGTGCCGTAACCAAAATCGGCAAAGTCGGACAAGGACAACCGTTCTTCGACTTCACCGCATTCAAGCCCGTCACCGATGCCCGCTTCGGCGACGTCGGTTTCATGGCCCTCCGCGGACCTCGCCTCGCCAACGGCGACATCGGGATCTTCCGCCAATTTAAGGCCAAAGAACGGTTCACGGCGCAGCTTCGTATCGAGCTGCTGAACGTCACCAATACCCCGCAATTTGCCAACCCCAGCAGCAACATCTCGAATCTCCGCACCAATACGGACGGGACGTTCCGCTCGGGTGCCTTTGAAGTCACCGGCCTAGCCAACAACGGTCGCGATGGGGTCTCCCAGCGCGCCTTCCGCTTCGGCCTCCGCATGGGCTTTTAACTCAACCTTAACCTGCCAACGGCCCGCGGCTAACCCCGGCGGGCCGTTGGCTTTTCCGGGATGCTGCCCCCGGCGGCATCGATCGTCGATCGTTAGCCCCGCCAAACTCCCCGGCGGCCCTTCTCGCGGGAACACAATCCGAATCCGTCGCTCCGCCGTCACCCGCTTGCCAAAAGACGCCCCCCGCTAGGTGCCACCTCTTTCGGCAACTCCACCGCCTTCACAACCTCCTTTTGACCAAGGTCAAGTCATTCGCCAAATCACAATCTTTGACTCCGCCACCGCCACGCGGGCTGACTCCACGCCCCTTCCCGCCGGCCCCGGCCACAACTTTACCCCTGCCGCCGCTACTCATCTAGACAGCCTTTACATCAGCGAGTTCGTCGGAACGCTTCTTCGATTTGACTCCATCATCCAGCAGAGATCGACTCACCTCCCACGGCGTTTAAATTCTCGTCGTGGGAAGTGCCGACAGTGGCCAGAACTTCGAACTGATCGAAGCCATCTTCAGCCACTAACTTCCGCGTTAGAACGTTAACTTCACCGCCAATTGTAGAATGCGCGGATCCGCCGAACCCGTCATCGCCAAATACTGCGGACGACCCGTAAACACCCGGGTCGTTGCATTATAAGCAAACGGCGTCCGATCAAATCCGCTGAAGTTCGCCCGATTCGTCACGTTGAAACCCTCGAAAATCAGCTTCAATTTCATCCGCTCGCGATACACGTTGATGTCCCGCGACAACCGCACATCCACCGAGGCAAATCCCGGCCCTTCAATCGTGTTCCGGCCAATAAAGCCGGGCCGTTCGTTCGCCGTCGACCCGTCGTTGTTCAAGTCCCCGGCCACGCTGGCCGTGAACCACCGTCCGCTCTGGATCTGCGTAATCAACCCAAGTTGATAGCCCCGCAGCATCGCCCGTAAAACCGGGTTCTGCATCCCCTTGGCATAGTCGATGTCCCACGTTCCGGAAATCACCGCCCGATGCCGCACATCCGCATCGCCCAGCCCCCGGTCCATCCGCGGATTCAGCGTATTCAGCACCTGTTTGGCATCGTCGGCCCCCACCACCACGCTCGTCGCGTCAGGCTTCGTATCGATCACCTTCGAGAACGTATAGTTCGCCAGGAACTGAAAGCTCTGACCGTACCGCTTGGCAATCTGCACGAACCCACCGTGGTAAATCGAATCCGCCGCGCTTTCAAACAGCGAAATGCGCCCAAACGCCGGATTCACTCGCCCCGGACTCCGCAGAAAGCTCACACCGCTTCCACCCGCAATTGAAGCCGAAATCACTTCCGGCGTCTGCAGGTTGATGTCTCGGGTCCGCGTCAAATTTTGCCCGCGCACCCCCAAGTACCCCAGCGTCAGCAGATAGTCCGCCGCCAACCGAGTTTCCACATTAAAACTCCACTGGTAACTCCGCGGCGTCCGGTAACTCGGATCAAACACGTAAATGTCCGGAGTCCGCGCCAGCGCCGGCGGTGCCGACAAAACGTTCGGAAACACGGGAATTAATCCCGCCTGTGCCGGGTTCGTCGACAGCAGGGAATAGCCCTGCACCTGAATCCCGTTCTGCGAATGCGAAGTCCCGGTTATGATCGCCGGCGTCCGAACATAAAAGACGCCGAGACCGCCGCGAATCAACATCCGGTCTGACTTCGTGACCCGGTACGCAAACCCGCCCCGCCCTGCGAAATTCGAATTATCCCGCGGAATTCGATTCGTAAACAACCGGCCCGCGGCCAGCCCGGCGTTCGGGTTCAATACGCTATTCTCGGCGTACCGAAACAGGTCGTACCGCATACCCAAATTCAGCGTCAACCGCTCAGTCGCGCGCCAGCTATCCTGCCCGTAAAAGGCATATTCGCTCACGTTCGGCTTGGTCAACGCCCCGTCCGTACCCTGCCCCGCAAACCCCTGCACGAGCGAAAACGGCCGTCTGGCCGCAAAGTCCGCCAGACTGTTGAAGGTGTAAATCCCTGAAAAATTACCCGGGAAGAAGTTTGCAATCCGGTCGAAGTTCAGGTCGGTCCCAAATTTCAACGTATGCGTCCCGATCGTCTTCGACAGCGAATGAATCGTCTGGAAGCGCTTGATGTTCGTATACCGCGGCGAAAACGAGTTCCGTCCGAAGCTGATCACCCGCGCCCCCGCCTCAAAAATGTTCACTTCCGGCCCCGACGAGTTCGCCTCGCCCGGTGCCTTGTCCTGCAAATAAGTGGCCCGCGCATCGTAAACCATCGTCGGCGAAACCACCCGGGTGTAACTCCCCGTCAGGTTATCCGTATTGTTCTGGCTATTGCCGGTCGCTTCTTGCGCCCGTTGCGCCCCACCGTTCTCAAAATTCTTACCCGTAAACCGACCCATGTTGTACCGCACGGTCAAGTTACTCTTATCGTTGATCGTCCAGTCCGCCTTCCCCAAAAACGTATTATTATTAGAACCCTGTGTATACGGCACAAAGTATTGTGCTAAACCGGCCACCACGGCCGCCTGCGGAGACCCCGCTGCGATATTCAAAGCGGGCAGCGGTGCCACTGGCTGCAAATTCCGCTGGCCATCATAGGACACGAAGTAGAACAACTTATTCTTCACCGCCGGTCCACCCAACGTGCCGCCGAACTGATCAAAGTCATACGGCTGACGCACAATCCCCCGCGAGTTGTTGATGAACGTGTTCGCATTCAAGAAGCGCTGCCGCAGAAACCAGAACGCCGACCCGTGTAAGTCGTTCGTTCCCGACTTAGTCACGACGTTGATCACCCCGCCCCCGGCCCGGCCGATCTCCGCCGCGTAGCCGTTCGTGTTCACCTGAAATTCGGCCACTGCTTCCTGCGAGAATGCATACGGATTTCGTACTCCCGTCCGACCCGAAGACTGCTGGAAAAACGTGTTATTCGCGTCGTTCCCGTCAATCAGCAACGCGTTCGAGGTCCCCCGCTGCCCTCCAAAGCTTAAATCCCCGCCGCGCGGATCCCGCACCACGCCCGGCGTCAACACCGTGAAATCCAAAAAATTCCGCCCATTGATCGGCAGATCGCGCACCGCCCGCTCGTTCACTGAAGTCGAAGTCTGAGACCGCGTTGTCTCCACAATCGGCACGTCCCCAGACACCGTCACCTGCTCCGTCGCCGCCCCCACCTCTAACTTAACTTCCAGCGACAAAACCGCCCCCACTCCCAACTGAATATCCCCCCGCTTAACCGACTTGAAACCCGCCATCTCCACCACCAAGCTGTACGGGCCAATCGGCAAACGCGGCAAGCTAAACACGCCGCTCGCGTTCGATACCGTCTCCCGCGCCAAACCCGTCAGGTCATTGCTGACCTTCACCTTTGCCCCCGAGACCACCGCACCCGAAGGATCGGTCACCGTCCCGCTCAATGTTGCGCCACCAGCCTCGGACTGTGCCCATACCCCCTGCACGGTCAAAAGCAAACCCAAAATCAAAGAAGCACGTACGTATGAAAACATATTCCATAATATCAATCGGAGTATTGCAATATGATCACTCTCCTCCTCGCCGCCCTCGTCATCCCCATCTGGCCGGACAAGCCAGACCTTGCCGAATCCTTCGTCGGCCCGAACGACACAGAACGCCGCATTCGCAACGTCACCAACCCCACCCTCACCGTCTACCTAGCCCCCAGCCCCTCCGGCGCTGCGATCCTCATTGCTCCCGGCGGCGGCTTCCGCCATCTGGCTATCGATAAAGAAGGCCACGATGTTGCTAAATTCCTCAACTCGCTCGGCGTCTCCGCCTTCGTCCTGCAATACAGCGCCGGCGCCAATCCAGACCGCGCCGTCGTCGTCAAACAGTCCCTCGCCGACGCCCGCCAAGCCCTTTCCATCCACCACGCCCGCGCCGCCGAATTCAAAATCGACCCCGCCAAAACCGGCATCCTCGGCTTCTCCGCGGGCGGCTACCTCGCCGCCGATCTTGCCCTTCGCGGCACCCCCAGACCCGCCTTCTCCATCCCCATCTACGCCGCCGCCCCGGCCGACCTCAGCGTCCCTCTCAACGCCCCGCCCATTCTCCTCATCGCCGCCCATGATGACCCGCTCACCATCACCGGAACCATCCCCCTCTACCAAGCCTGGGTCGCCGCCAAACGCCCCGCCACCCTCCACATCTTTCAAACCGGCAAACACGGCTTCGGCTTCCGCAAAACCGGCGTCGCCGCCGACTCCTGGCCGGACCGCCTGGCCGAGTGGCTCCGCCAAGAGTCGCTCATTAAAAACTGATAAACTTGCCGGAATGTTGCGGTCTATATTTCTTCTCCTCCTCGCCCTCCCCCTCCTCGCCCAAACCGGCCAAATCGGTGGCCGCGTCCTCGACCCCTCCGGTGCCCCTGTCCCCGCCGCCCAAATCAAAATCCGCAATACCGCCAATGGAGCCGAACGCAAAGTCGCCACCGCCTCCGAAGGCCTCTATCTCTTGCCCCTCCTCCCCCCCGGCACATACGACGTCTCCGCCTCCGTCCCCGGCTTCAAATCCGCCCTTCGCTCTGGCGTCGAGCTCGCCGTCGACCAAAAATCTCAAGTCGATTTCACCCTCGAAGTCGGCACCGTCAGCGAACGCGTCGAAGTCACCGCCGCCGCGGCCCAACTCAATACCACCGAAGCCAGCCAAGGCCAGGTCATCGACAACAAACGCGTCGTCGAACTCCCCATCAATGGCCGCTACTACGGCGATCTCGCCCTCCTCTCCGCTGGCACCGTCCAATCCGCCGCCGGCAGCCGCTACAACTCGTTCAGCTCCGGCGGGCAGCGCGTCACTCAAAACAGCTACCTCCTCGATGGCATCGATAACAACTCCGTCGAACTCGCCGGCGCCGGTCGTCGACCCGAAATGGTCCAGCCTTCCATCGACGCCGTCCAGGAGTTCAAGGTCCAAACCAACGCCTACGCCGCCGAATTCGGCCGTGCTATGGGCGCTATCATCAACCTCACCCTCAAGTCCGGAACCAACGACATCCACGGCTCCGCCTTCGAGTTCCTCCGCAACGAAAAGCTAGACGCCAAAAACTTCTTCACCCCGGCCACCGCCGCCAAGCCTCCCTTCAAACGCAATCAATACGGCTTCTCCATCGGCGGCCCCGTCGTGATTCCCAAATTCTATAATGGCCGCAACAAAACCTTCTTCTTCACCGACTATGAAGGCACTCGCATCCGCGAAACCGCCACCATCATCTCCACCATCCCCACCATCCGCATGCGCTCCGGCGACTTCTCCGAACTCACCCGCCGCATCAACGACCCGGCCACCGGCCAACCCTTCTCCAACAACTTGATCCCCGTCTCGCGCCTCGATCCCCTGTCCGCCAACCTCATCAAGCTCTACCCCAACCCACAATCCGCAGCCCTCGCCAATAACTTCACCAACCTCGCCCCCCGTTCGCAAAACGTCGACAAGTGGGACGTTCGCATCGACCAGTCCGTTCGCTCGAGCGACACCTTCTTCTGGCGTCTCAGCAAGCAGGACCAACTCGTCCCCGATACGCCCAACCTCCCCGCCCCGGCCTACGGCGGCGGCAATCTAGACTTCATCACCGAAGGCTACAACACCGGAGCCGGCTGGAACCACGTCTTCACCTCCACCCTCATCGCCACCATCCGCGCCGGCTGGAACTTCACCCTCTTTAAACGCAATAACCCCGCCTCCACCAACGGCGAACTCCTCAACCGTAAGTATGGCATCCGCGGCGGTGCCGACGACATCCCTGGCGCCTTCTCCCAACTCACCATTACCGGCTACCGCTCCCTCGGCATCGGCGGCTTCAACCCCGTCGACCGCGACTCTCAAAACCGTCAGCTCTCCGGCGACCTCACTTGGATCCGAGGCCGCCATAGTTTCAAGGTCGGCGCTGGCGTCATTAAATCTCAAAACAACCTCCTCAGCACTCGCAATGCCGTCGGCAACTACACCTTCAACTCTCAATACACCTCCGACGGTGCCGCCGACTTCCTCCTCGGCCTCGCCCAAGCCTGGAATTACGACACCCCGTTCAACGTCCAACTTCGCACGTACAACCTCAGCCTGTTCTTCCAGGACGATTGGCGCATCAACAACCGCGTGACTCTCAACTTCGGTCTCCGCTACGAACTCTCCCCCCCTTGGCTCGAACGCTACAACAAAATGGGCACCATTGATCTTGACTCAAATCCCGGCCAGGCCCGTCTCGTCTATGCCGCCAACGGCTCCCGCGCCGACCGCGCCCTTATCTCTACTGACAAAAACAACTTCATGCCCCGCGTGGGCTTTGCGCTCCAAGTCACCCCGAAAACGGTTATACGCTCCGGCTACGGCATCTATTACGCCTACATGGAGTTCTTCGGCGACACCGAACACTTAGTCGGCAACCCGCCCTTTGCTTACAGCGTTAGTCTTGCCGGCAGCCCCACCGCACCGGCCTTCAACTTCCGCAACGGCCCCCCCGCCGGAGCCACCGAGTTTGCCCGCGCCACCGGCCTTCAGTTCAGCACCTACGAACGCAACCCGAACCTATCGAGCGCCCATCAATGGAACCTCAACATCCAGCGCCAACTTGGCACCGACTGGCTCCTCGAAACCGGTTACAGCGGCTCCCGCGGTCTCCATCTGCTCCGCCAGTACGATGGCAACTACTCCCCGCCCGGCCCCGGCAACCTCAACGCCAAGCGCTTCTTCAAATCGCTCGAAATTCCCGGCACCGGCATCACCACCTCCCCCCTCGGCGGCTTCTATAACCACCGCTTCAACGGCAACTCCAACTACCACGCCTTCACAACGAAAATTGAACGCCGCTTTGCCTCCGGCTTCACAGTCCTTAGCTCTTACACCTTCTCGAAGAATCTCGGAGACACCTGCGGAGCCGCCGCCATCGGCAACGCCAGCGGATGCGGCTACCAGGACCCCCGCAATCTCACCCCTGAAAAAGCCATCGACAACCAGGACGTCCCCCACCGCTTCGTCATGAGCGGCCTCTACGACCTTCCATACGGTCGCGGTCGCCACTGGGGCACCAACTCCAACGCGGTCGCCAATGCCCTGCTCGGCGGCTGGACCCTTGGCAGCATCGTCACCGCTTCAAGCGGTCTGCCCTACAGCATCACCGTCGCCGGCAACCCCGCCAACACCGGCAGTCTCGCCATCGTCAACCGCCCCGACATCATCGGCGATCCCCGCGCAGGCACCCAAACCCTCCAGCAGGATTTCAACATCGCTGCCTTCCAACGCAACCAGCCCTTCACCCTCGGCAACGCCGGTCGCAACATCCTCCGCCAGCGCAGCCTCTACAACTGGGACTTCTCGGCGCTGAAGAACTGGACGCTCCACGAACGCGTCCGCCTTCAATTCCGTTTTGAGGCTTTCCAATTCACGAACACCCCCCGCTTCGGCACGCCCGGCATCGTCCTCGGCAACCCCGGCTTCGGCACGATTACCAACTCCGGCACCCCCCGCAACCTCCAGGGCGGACTTAAGCTTCTTTGGTAGCGTCTAGGTCGTTGAACATCCAGTTCACGCCAAACCGGTCCGTCAACATTCCGAACCGCGCATTCCAAAAAGTAAGTTGCAGCGGCATCGTAACGGTGCCGCCTTCCCGCAACGCCGCAAACACCTGGTCCTGCTCCGCCGGGCTTTCGCACTCTAAGCAAATGTAGAAATTGTTCCCGGTCTGAATCCCCATTCCGGTCGGACAATCCGATGCCATCACTGTCAAGCCGCCCTTCGCAATGTAGGCGTGCATCACCCGACTGCCCTCCAGTCGAACCTCCACCTCCGCCCCCAAGCAAGCAGCATAGAAACGCATCGCCTCTTCGCAGTTACCGTCGAAATTCAAGTACGGAGTAACTTTCATTTACCTAAATCCCACCGCCGCCCGTACTTTCGCATCCCGCATCACAAGCCCCACCCAAACCAATACTCCAAAGATTACCGGAAAGAACCACGGCTCCCCCGCCCGCACGTGCGTCGCCGTCGCCCCTCCCAAATACCCGGTCAGTAAGATCGCCCCCACCGTCGCCGTCCGCGGAATCACGTACAAAACGGCGCTCGAAAATGCCGCCAACCCCATCCCGACTGTCGCGCTCTCCGGATAGCCATACTTCACCAACCCCTCCATCACGAACGGCATCTTCAACATTGTGTTGATCCCGCCCGATCCAAGCATCAACCCTGGAATCGCGCTCAGCACCCAGCCAGCAACTCGTTGTTTATCCATAACTCATCCAGTGTGCCACAATCGATCTCGATGCCATCCGTCCAACTAATCACCCTTGATCCCGCCCATTTCCACGCGGCCCTCGTCCAGAAAGAGATGTACGCAGCCGTTTCTCCGCTGGTCACGGTCTACGCCCCCCTCGGCCTCGATCTCACCGAGCACCTCACCCGCGTCGCCCGGTTCAATCAACGTGCCGACAGCCCCACCACCTGGGAGCTAGAAGTCCACGCCGGCCCGGACTCCCTCGCCCGCATGATCGCCGAACAACCACCCGGCAGCGTCGTCGTCCTTTCCGGTCGCAACGGCTCCAAAATCGAACGCATCGAGCATTCGGTCGCGCACGGCTTCCACGTCCTCGCCGATAAACCTTGGATCCTCCGCTCGGCCGACCTCCCCCGCGTCGCCGCCACGCTGGACGCCGCCGACGAAAAGGGCCTCATCGCCTACGACATTATGACCGAGCGGTACGAAGTCACCTCCATCCTCCACCGCGCGCTCGTCAACACCCCCGATGTCTTCGGCACCCTCCTGCCCGGCGATCCCACCAACCCCGCCATCTACATGGACAGTATGCACCGCGTTGCTAAAACCGTCGCCGGTGTCCCCATGCTCCGTCCGCTCGAATTCTTCGATATCGAGTGCCAGGGCGAAGGCCTCTCCGACGTCGGCACCCATCTTGTCGACCTCGCCCAATGGATCGCGTTCCCCGACACCGCCATAGACTACCGGACCGACATCGAAATGCTCGACGCCCGCCGCTGGCCGACAACACTCACAGAACAACAATGGCGCACCGTCACCGGCACCGCCCCCCTATCGCCCGGCAACTTCGATTACTACGGTAATAACTTCGTCTCTTACTCCCTCCGTGGCATTCACGTCCAAATGGATATCCGCTGGGATCTGGAAGGAGTCAGCGACACCCACATGGCCCGCTTCCGCGGTTCCAAATCAACGATCGAAGTCCGCCAGGGCGAGCCCGAAGCCTACCGCCCCGAAGTCTACATCGTCCCCCATACCCCCGACTTACGCTCCGCTTTGCAAGCCAAGCTCGACCAACTCGAAACCACGATCGACGGTGTAACCATCATCGACCGCGGCCACGAATTCCTCCTCAACATCCCGGACCACCACCGCGTCGGCCACGAAGCCCACTTCGCCGAAGTAACTCGTCAATTCTTCGGCTACTTAGCGAGCCCGAAGGCACTCCCAGCCTGGGAGAAGCCGAATATGTTGGCGAAATACTACGTGTCCACCAAAGGCGTGGAGATGGCCGTCGCAAACGCATAGGCGGAAAGCGTTGCACTATCGGGCGATGGAAACTGTAGCAACTAGCGTCCGCATCGCGGGCGACGCCATAAATACACTCTCTACCCTTGCCGCCAAGCTCGGCCAGTCCAAAGCTCAAGTAATTGAGATCGCGCTTAAAGAATTAGAAGAACGGATTTTCTGGTCCGAAGTTAACGAAGCTTTCGACCGCATCGCCGCCGACCCCGCCGAATCCGCTCTCCAAATGGCCGAACTTCAGCTCTGGGAGCGAGGCACCGCCCGTGACTACAAGGGCGAAGAATGGTAATCGAGCGCGGCTCGGTCTTCTGGTGTGATCTAGACCCTATCATCGGCCACGAACAAGGCAAAACTAGGCCTGTTGTCGTCGTATCCTCAAACTCCTACAACTCTACGAACAGCCCGATGGTAGCCGTTGTGCCGCTGACGAAATCCGCTTCGAAAACCCCGCTCGACCTACGTTTCTCCGCCGCACAAACTGGTCTTGACCAGGAATCTACCGCCCTCGTCGACCACGCCCGTTTCCTCGACCGGATCCGCCTCAGCCCAAGCCCCATCGGTCGCCTCTCCTCCGCCTCCCTCGCCCTCCTCAACCGCCACCTCGCCCGCGTTTTCGCCCTCTAAACCACCCGCACCCCCGTCTCCCCCGTCTCATAACCCGCCAACACCTCTAACTTCCGGCGCAAACTCCCCCGCTGCAATGCTTCCAAAAACGCCTGTACTCCCGGCAGTGCCAATGTCTCTAGTTTCATCACAAAGTCATATCGCTCCCGCCGCAAAGCGATAAAATCCAAGCCAAAAG
Source organism: Acidobacteriota bacterium (assembly GCA_031412835.1). Lineage (GTDB taxonomy): Bacteria > Acidobacteriota > Terriglobia > Bryobacterales > Bryobacteraceae. The sequence goes on from JANODS010000042.1 coordinate 12,840, forward strand.
TCCGCGCCGCCGACCGCGTCGCCACGCAACAATCCGACTCCCCCGCCTGCACCGCATATGCCGCCGCCAAATGCCCGTACGCCACCCGTTCATACCCCGCCACCCGCCCCGACTTCACCCCCGCCTCCCTCAACAACCGGTCCACCAACCCCCGACTCCCCGACCCCTCCTCCCGATTGACGAACCTTAACCGCGTCAAATCGCTCACCTCCCGCACACCCAACGGATTCCCCGCCCGCACCACCATGCCCTCCTCCCAACAAGCAAACGTCACCACGGCAAACTGCTCCCCCGGAAACTCCCGACGCAGATAGGGCACATTAAATTCGCCCGTCTCACCGTCCTCTAAATGCGACCCCGCGATGTGCACTTTGCCGGCTCGCATCCATTCCAGCGCTAACCGGCTCGACGCCCCCGCCACCACCATCTCCACCTCCTTCCCCAGCAACCCCATCCCCGGATCGCACCCCGCCACCACCAACCTCTTCTCCCATTCCTGCTCTCCCCCCAACACCGACATCGCCGCGCCCCTACCCACCTTCGCCATCACCCCGTCAGCCTCCGGCAAATAGTAGGGAGCCCCGCTTACCGGCACACTAACTAACCTCCCCCACACCCGCGCCGCCCGCACCGCCTGCCCCTTCCCCACCGCCGACGGACTCAATACCTCGCAAGCCAACGCCTCACGCTCCTCCGCCGCCGGGCTCTCCAAAACAAACAACGCCTCTACTAATACTTCTAACTCCCGCGCCAGCCGCAGCGTAACTCCTGTATTCGGCACATAAGTCCCCGCCTCAATCGCGTAGATCGTCTGCCGACTTACTCCCACCCGCCGCGCTAACTCCGCCGCGCCCAACCCCCGCCCCTTCCGCACCTCCTCCACCCGATTCCTCACTTCACCATCCATAATCCCTCCTCAAAACTGAACCTTCATCACCAATTCAAACACTCGCGGATCCAGCGCAGTCGTAATCGACCCAAACGCCGCCGTCCCAAAACTCCCGTTCGGGCTCCCCAACGGTGGCGTGTTCATCGCATTAAATGCCTCCGCCCGCACCTCCAACCGCACCCCCTCCCTCACCCGAATCGTCCTCCCCATCATCAAATCCACCGCCCGATACCCCGGCCCCACCCCCCGATTCCGCGAACGATTCCCAAACCGGCCCCCCCCCCCCCCCCCC
>JANODS010000043.1:0-2727 GCA_031412835.1 Acidobacteriota bacterium
CCCCCAGGGGCGAGATGGCGGGGCATCGACCCCCGCCTTCTCGCTGGGACGAACCCACGAAAGTCCCGCAAACCCTCCAAACCCCCAGAAACGCCCGGCGACCGACCCATTGTTATCCTTCGCTTGTGCTGCGCCACAAGCCCAACATGGGGATTCACGAGGTAAAAAAATAAACATGTCCCTTCTGAGTAATTGAAAACAAGAGAGTTACTGATTGAGATAAATTATCGTTCATCTAGTTTCTCCCCTCCGCCGACATATCCTCTAACTGAAGTAGCAAACATCAATTCCGCAAGAGGTATTGGCATGGCCGAGGAACAGAGAGCTCAGCACGCGGAGGCCGCCCGGGGAAATCGCGAAGCGGTCTCGCCGACCGGGCAAAAAACGAACCCAGCGGAAAAAACGCAAGAATGTCACTTAAGTCCATTGGAATGAAACGTCTAGAGCAATTCGGCCAAAATATAAATACGAAAAAATGCGACGACACCCGATTCGGCCGGTGCCGAGCGCCCTTCACCGCTTCCTGTGAAGCAGCGTCACCCTAACCCGCACGCCGATTGGGCAAATTCGAGTAGCATAATCGGTTACAAAAAATGCTACGGAACCCGATTCGGCCGGTGCCGATCACCTTCACCGCTTCCTGTGAAGACGGGGCACTCTAACCCGCACGCCCACCGGGCAACACACGAAACTGGCTGCAAATTCGGTTATCACAGTCAGGGGTAGCCTGAAAAATTTGCGGCCGCGCTGATTCCGTTGGCCGCGTAGAAAGCGAACCCAGCGGAAAACCGGAATAAAATCCAATAAGTCCAATAGAATGAAAAGTATAGAGTAAGCCGAGCAAAAAACAGAAAAACAAAAACTGCTGCGGCATCCGATTTGCCCGGCACCGAGCGCCTTTCGCCGCTTCCAGTGAAGAAGCGTCACTCTAGCTCGCACGCCCACCAGGCAACAAACCAAGCTGGCTGCAAATTCGGTTTTCACAGTCCGGAATAGCTCTAAAATTTGCGGCCGTGCCGGCTCCGTTGGCCGCGTAGAAAAGCGAACCCAGCGGAAAAACGGAATAAAGTCACATAAGCTCCTTGGAATGAGAACGATAGAGCAGGCCGAGCAAAAAACAGAAATACGAAAAATGCTACGGAACCCGATTCGGCCGGTGCCGAATCACCTTTCACGGCTTCCGGTGAAGACGGGTCACTCTAACCCGCACGCCGAACGGGCAAATCCGACGGTGGGGCTGCGGTCGTAGGAGATGGCGGCCCGCATAAGACCCGATTGGGTTCCACGGGCACCTCTCGGTCGAGAAGGCGGACGAATGCAAGGCCTTTATACAGCGGCGTTTTGAAGGGTGTTGGGTCGCGTATGACGACGGTGGCGACGTCGGTACCGCCAAAGAAGAGAATGGGGGCGCAGGCGAGACCGTTGACAACGGCGGCGGTTTCGAGACAGGCGGGAGTCGTCTGAGCTTCGGCGACGAGAAGGGCGTCGACTAAAGGTTGCTCGCCTTTACGGTTTACGGCAATTCGGAGTGGGACGGTGCGTCGGCGCGCGGGATGTTCGCGAGGTTGGCGAATTGAACGACCGTCCCTTGGTCCCCCGAGTGAATAGCGTCGAACACAGGAGGCGAAGCGAAGAGAACAAAGCCGAGGCAGAGCAGGAAAAAGAGTCGCTAGAGGTTTAGCTTTCGAGGCGGTAAAGGTGGCGGTCGCCGCGGAGGTAGAGGGCGCGGCCGGAGACGGAGATGGAGGCCAGCGTACGTTCGTCGATCGTGTTCTTCGCCAGTTGTTGATACTGTTTACCCGGGGCGATAACCGTACATTCGCCTTCCTCGCTGAGGAAATAGACGCGGCCATCAACCGCTATGGGAGAGGCGGAGTGGTTACCCCCGATACGCTGCTGCCAGTGCGATTGCCCGGTCTTAGCGTCGAGGCAAGTGGCGATGCCGTTGTCGCTGACCATATAGAGCTCATCCCCGACGACGATGGGAGACGGAGTAAGCGGCACGGCGCGAGGGTGAGACCAAGTTACATGTGACTTAGTAACATTGCCGCGGCCGTCAGGCCGTACGGCAAATAAGACCGGTTGAAAGAAGCCGGAGCAGATATAAACGAGGCCGTGGGCGTACACGGGGCGGGGCACGTTCGAAAAGCCGCTGCCGTATTCGATGTACCAGATCTCTTTGCCGGTCCGGGGGTCATACGCGTAGGCATGGTGAGCGCCGGGGCTGATCACCTGGGGCTTACCCGCCACATCAATGATCAGCGGCGTGGTGTAAGCCTGGTTGCCTTTGCCGCGAGCCGTCTTCCACCGGATCTTGCCGGTCGCCGCGTCGAGGGCGACCACGAACTGCTCGTCGAAGCCATCGCAACTGATGATGAGCAGATCTTCAAACAGGGCGGGAGAGCCGCCGGGGCCGTGCTGTGGCTCGTACTTCAGCGTTTGCTTCCAAAGAATGTCGCCCTTGGAAGTTACGCAGGCCGTGCCGTAGAAGCCAAAGTGGACGAAGATTTTGTCCCCTTGCACGATCGCGGAGGGTGACGCGAAGGAGTTCTTTTTGTGAATCCCCGGCCCGACATCTTTAACGCGGAAGACCTCCGTGTTCGACAGGATTTTGCCCGAAGTGGCGTCGAGCGAAAGCAGGCGTAAGGAGGTGTTGTTGTCCGTGGCGGTGGTCAACCAAATCGTGTTGTTGACGATGGACGGGCTGGACCATCCACTGCCGGGGAG
>JANODS010000044.1:0-3319 GCA_031412835.1 Acidobacteriota bacterium
AGTCCAGGAACAGCGCTTCAGCCGCCGTCAGGTTCGTTCCCCCGGCGAACTCGAGAATGGAACCGGTGGCCTTCTTGTGCTTCATCAGGGCCTCAATATCCAGCCCGTTTTCGTTGTAAACAGCGCCGTCCACCTCGATGATCGCGATCACTCGGATGCCTTCCTTGGCCATGAGCCGGGCGGCCATGCCGCCGACGTTTCCGAAGCCTTGGATGACGACGCGAGCCTTCGTCGGCGGGATGTGGAAGGTCTTAAGCGCTTCCTTCGTCACGAACAGACAGCCCCGTCCGGTCGCTTCCGGACGGCCCCGCGAGCCGCCCAAATTGAGAGGCTTGCCGGTGACCACGGCGGTGGTCGTCTCCCGCTTGTGCATCGAGTAGGTGTCCATGATCCAAGCCATGGTCCGCTCGTTCGTGTTCATGTCCGGAGCGGGGACGTCCTTCTCCGGTCCGATGATGTCGATGATGGCCGAGGTGTAGCGGCGGGTGACCCGCTCCAGCTCAATGTCGGACATGATGTTGGGGTCGCAGATCACCCCGCCTTTGCCGCCGCCGTAGGGTAGGTTGACGACCGCGCATTTCCAGGTCATCCACGACGCCAGCGCCCGGACCTCGTCGAGCGTCACGTCCGGCGCATAACGGATGCCGCCTTTGGCCGGGCCGCGGGCCATCGAATGCTGGACCCGGTAGCCGGTGAAGACTTCGATGCGGCCATCGTCCAGCACCACCGGAATGGCCACCGTTAGCTCTTTGGTCGGTGTCTTGAGCACCTTGCGGAGGCCGCCATCGAGGGCGAGCCGATCAGCGGCTTGGTTGAATCGGATCTCGGCATTACGCCAGGGGTTGAATTCGTCGGAGGAGTGATCTGTGAGCATGGGGCCTCGGGCCGATATACTGAGGGCTTCGGACTCCATTATGCCATTGCTTCTCCGCCTCCTCCCCCTGATGCTTGGTAGCGCCCTGCTTACGTTTGCCCAGCCCGCGATTGGTCCGGCGGTTAGCGCGCTGCCCGACGGACGCGCCAACAGCCCGTATTCGTTCGCCTTCAGCGCGACCGGTGGTACGCCGCCCTACGCCTTCACGCTCGGCACCGGAAGCCTGCCCATCGGCATCGGGCTGTCTACGAACGGCCTGCTGAGCGGTACGCCAACGGGCTCGTACAATGGCTCCTTCAGCGTGCAGGTGCGGGACGCCGCGGGGCTGACGGCGGAGCGGACGGTGACGCTGCGGATCCTGGGTCCTCTGTCGATTGCAACGGTTGGTTTTCAATCCACGGTCTATGGAATGAACTTCTCGCAGTGCCTCTCGGCGCAGGGCGGGACGCTCGTCGATGGTGCCTCGAACGGCAGTTGGAGCGTCGTGGCGGGGGCACTACCGCCCGGCATCACCATCACCAGCCGGTCGCCGAACTGCGGCCCCGTCGGCAACCAAAGCGGGGCGCTATCGGGCATCCCGACGGTCGAGGGCATCTACACGTTTACGCTCCAGGTGACCGATACCGGGGGCCAGACCTCGCAGCGCCAGTTTACGCTGACGATCCTGAGCGCGGGACCGATTACGGTCACCCCAACCCAATTGGCCTTCAGTTGCCAATTGGGCGGTAACTGCTCGGTGGGCGCGTTCGGCGTGAACATCGGTTCCGGCGGCGGGACGCTGTCCGGTCTGAACATCTCCGTCTCGAGCGTCGGCGGCAATTGGCTGCAGGTCACGGGCCTGAACACGAGCATGACCCCGGCGTCGATGCAGGTGTTTGTCGACCCAACTTTCCTCACGACGGCGGGCGTATTTCAAGGCAGCGTAACGGTTAGGGCGACCGCGGCGGCTCCGGTGATCATCCCGGTGACGCTGACGGTGACCGGCCAGGTAACGCTGAGCGTTTCGTCGAGCCAGTTGAGTTTCACCGTGCCCGGTCCGGGCACCGCGCCACCAGCGCAGACCTTCACCGTGGTGAGCAGTGGACCGAGCAATATCCCGATCGCGGTGAACGTCACGAGCGGCTTCCCGTACGTCGTCGTGACGCAAAGCAGCGAGCAGACTCCGGCCGTGATTACAGTGCGGATAAACATCACTGGACTGCCGCTGGGCATCACCCAAGGGAACATCCAGATCACCGGGAACGCGACCAATTCGCCGGTGAATATCCCGGTCTCGATGGTTTCGAATCCGCCCAGCGTGCTGAGCGTATTCCCACAGCAACTGGCGTTCAACTATGCCACGGGCAGCCCTTCGCCGCAAGCGCAGGGGCTGAATATCAGCAGCACTATGCCGGGGCTGGAGTTCACGACGGCGACCACGCCGAACACACCGTGGCTGATCGTCGCCAACACGATCACCCAGACTCCGGGCCAAGCCGTGATCGCCGTCAACCCGGTGGGTCTGGCGCCGGGCATACGAACAGGCTCGGTGATCTTCACCCCGATTAACGGGGGCGGACAGGTCTCGATCCCGGTGATCTTCACGATCACCACCGCCGTCTCAAACTTACTGCTGAGCCCGCCCCAGTTGACGTTCAACTTCCAAATCGGCGGCGGCGCGCCACAGGAACAGACGGTGGCCATCAACAGCGTCGGGGCCGATGCTCCGCTGGCTTATACGGCGGCGATCAATTCGAATACGGGGGCGTCGTGGCTGCGGCTGAGCGGGACCGGCGGAACCACGCCCGGCTTCATCAGCGTAGGGCTAAACACTCAAAATCTGAACGAGGGCATCTACACCGCGCAGATCGTCGTACGGGCCGATGGCGCGGGCAACAATCCGCAGACAGTGCCGGTGACGCTGACAGTGACTCGTCAGTTCTCGTTCTCGGCGGCCCCGGCGGCGCTGAACTTTACGGCGGTCATCGGCAGCCAGCCGCAGACCCAGGCCGTGCAATTGACAGCAGCGAGCCCGCCGCTCGGCTTCCTGGCGGCGTCTTCGAGCACATGGCTGACGGTGAGCCCGAACGGAGGCAACGCGCCGACGACGCTGGGCGTTTCTGTGAATCCGCAGGGTCTGGGACCGGGCACTTACGCGGGAAACATTCAGGTGTCGGCAACCGTTTCCGGCGCGGGTAGCATCACGATTCCGGTGACTTTGACGCTGACGGCGAACTCGCAGTTGCGGGTGACCCCGACGGTGCTGCAGTTCACGGCAAATGAAGGGGTGACGCCAGCGGGGCAGTTGCTGCAGGTGACTTCGTCGACGACCCCGATTCCGTACACCGTGCTCACGAGCACGTCATGGATTGGGCTATCGACGACCGGTGGGACGACGCCGGGGAGTCCGTTCGTGAGCGTCCTGCCGAGCGGCCTCGGCGCGGGGGTCTACCGGGGCGAGATTCG
>JANODS010000045.1:0-3596 GCA_031412835.1 Acidobacteriota bacterium
GAGATCAGAACCCGCCGAAGACAATCCGCGTTCGGGCTTGGGAGCCGCACTGTGCTTTACTTTCGATGGTCCATTGGGCAAGCCGCGAGTCGGCGATTTCCGCCTTGCGAGCGCTTGCCCCGCGGGTTGCCGCGGATTGCATCGATCATGGAGAAGCAATTCCAGAACCATTCACAAAAGTCTTCTCTGTAGCATGAGCAATTGGAAGTCCGTCAAGTCAAGGCAACTGCTGGCCGCGTTGCTTCGGATCGGTTGGGAGGTTGCCTAGCACGAGGGATCCCACTGTCGGCTGAAACGGCCGGGATGGCCGAACTACTCCTTTGCCTTTCATGACAATGAAGAAGTCGGGCCTGGGCTCTTGCCGCAGATTGCCAGGAAGACTGGCCTACAGCCGGAGGACCTATAGCCGCATCGGTTGAGCTTCCGGACGGAGAGACATCCAGATGGCACAGGCGCGCTTGTGCCGGACACTCCCCCATCTGGTGCAAGATAGCGTCGATCTCTGAAGCCAGCGCGGGCGGCGGCGCTTTGGAAGGATGCCGCTGCGTATAGGATTCTTGTAGCGGATGGCTCACCAGATCACAATCACCGTCAGCGAGGAGGTTTATCGCGGGCTTCAGACGGTTGTCGGCAGCCGCACGATCAGCGAATTTTTCGAGGAGTTGGCCCGTCCGATCGTTACCGAGTCTTGTCTCGAGTAAGCCTATCGGGAAATGCTTCTTGATGATGAGCGAGAGCGCGAAGCGGCCGAGTGGATCCGACGTCGCAAACATGGGACTTGCCCTCGATTTCGGGTGGAAAACGCCAAAAACAGCCGGGAACTGCAAAAGCCGGGCTATAGGTTAGCAGTAATCCGTGACGGAGTGGGCGGTTGCGCTAGCGGGAGGACTCCGGCCATTTCCAGAAGCGGAGACCGATTGTACTCACTAGAAAACACGCGGTCCTTGCTGACGATTTGGGCGAAACAAGACTATTTGACTAACTTCAGCTCGTTCGCTAAGGCGACAACCCCGATGGCCTCTGTGAATTCATCGAGCGGAAAACGTTCGGTGCCGGGATAGACCAGAAATCGTTTCGCGGGTTCGAGATCGGCGCACGCCGAATAAAATCCGCGTTCCGGTTTGGGGGCGGAACTGCGCTTGATTTCGATGGCCCAGTTTGCCCCGTTCGGCAGCGTGAGGATTAGGTCGACCTCGGTGCCATTCGAGGTCCGATAGTAATGGGCCTCGGTGCCGTCAGGAGCGGCAGTGATCAGCGTTTCGATGATGAAACTCTCCCAAGTTTGGCCCACGACGGGATGGCCAAGGAGCGATTCTTTATCGCGAATTCCCAGCAGAGCGTGCGCGAGACCGCTATCCCGCACGTACACCTTCGGCGATTTGACGAGGCGCTTGCCCAGATTACGGTGCCATGGAGGCAATCGGCGAACCAGTAAGAGGTCTACCAAAAGGTCAAGGTAGCCCGCGACTGTTTTGCCGCTAACACCCAGGCCGCTGGCAAGGTTGGCCGCATTGATTACTTGGCTTTGATTGTTGGCCAACATGGTCCAGAAGCGCCGGAGCGTCTCCGCCGGGATGCGGGAACCGAATTGGGGTATATCTCTCTCCAAGTAAGTTCGGATGAAGTCGCGCCGCCACTCTAGACTCAGTTCGTCCGTCGCGGCCAAGAAGCTACGCGGGAAGCCGCCCCGTACCCAGAGCTTGTCGAGTTCCGCGGGGCCAACTTCGAGGGCGTCAAACGGACCCAACTCCAGATAAGAGATCCGACCGGCCAAGCTCTCGCCGGTTTGCTGGAGTAGGTCCATCGCCGCGGAGCCCAGGAGCAGGAACCGCCCGGCTCCCTTGTTTTGCCTTCGTCCCTTGTCGATGATCCCCCGTAGCCGCTGAAACAGCTCTGGGGCCCGGTGCACTTCATCGAGGATGACTAGCTCCTTTTCGTGATCGGCAAAATAGAGGGCTGGATTTGCGAGCTTGGCACGGTCATCCTCATCCTCAAGATCGAGATAGACGCACGGTTGTTGCTTGGCGAACTCCAGGGCGAGGGTCGTCTTGCCCACTTGGCGCGGTCCGAGCAAGACGACGGCTGGGTTGTTCCGCAGAAGGTGTTTCAGACGAGTGCTGAGGCGACGTGACAGCATGTATGCAATTGTGGATACTGTCTCCATCATTGCATAGTTACGGGTAGGGGTTGCCGAATATCAGGATTTGGAGCAAGTGCTTGCGGTGTGGACGTCGAATGCACCGCCAAACCGAGAGATGCGTGATTTGTTGGGCCAGTTGCAATGGCTCAATCGGACGGGCCTTGCACTTGTGGGCCAGATGGCTTGCCTGTGCCGAGCAGACGAGAGCGAACGCTTGTGAATACCGCCGGTTGCCTCAGTCCGCCACGCCTGTCATGCCGTTTCACCTGGAGCACGTCTTGGCGAAACAACACGGCGGCTCCGACGATCCAGCGGGCTTAGCGCTTGCCTGTGATCGATGCAACGCCTATAAGGGGCCAAATCTGATAAGTATTGATCCAGGTTCCGCTGTTCCATCTTCGGTTTGACCGATGGGAGGATCATTTCGAGGCATGTTGCCACACAGGCAAAACCTGAGCCGCACACGGCCCATCACGGACTGCTAGCGGGCGGCGGTGGCGCTTTCGCCGGCCGGTTCGATGACCAGTTCTCCGCTGCCGCTGAAGCTGTAGCCGAAGCCGCGGACGCTGCGAATGAATAGCGGGTTGGTGGGGTCGGTCTCTATCTTTTGGCGGAGGCGGAGAACGTAGACGTCCACTGTCCGGTCGGTGACGGCGCGATCATGTCCCCAGACCGAGTTGAGCAGTTGCTCGCGGCTGAAAACGACGCCCGGGCGGGTCATCAGGAATTCAAGCAGCCGGAACTCGGTGGCCGTCAGCGTCAGTTCCCCGCCCCGGAGGAAGACGCGGCAGGCGTTACGGTCGAGTTCGAGGCCGCCAGCTTTCAAAGTGCGGACGGGTTGCACTTGGCCGCGGAATTGAATTTTGATGCGGGCGATGAGTTCGCGGACGAAGAAGGGCTTGACGATGTAGTCGTTGGCACCGAGTTCGAGTCCGACGATGCGGTCGGTCTCGGTGGCGCGCGCCGTAAGGAAGATCACCGGGGTGTTGGCCAAATCGGGATGGTTCCGAATGGCTTTGCAGATTTCAAGCCCGTCCGAGTCGGGGAGCATGATATCGAGAATGACTAGGTCGGGCCGTTCTCGTTTGCACAATTCGAGAGCGCCTTTCCCGGTTTGAGAACCCGCAAACGCGTACCCTTCTTTCTCAAGGTTGTACTTGAGCAGCGCGAAAAGGTCGCTATCGTCCTCGATCAAAACAATCTTTTTCATGACCCTTCCAAGCTACTGCGATCACTGTTTCAATTGCATTACGAAACGGTTAACTGTGAGCGAATATCGCTATGTTCGCTCATTCCTAGGTCATCATGGGGCAATGTGAACGAAAACTCCGACCCGTGACCCACTACACTCTGCACGCGGACTTCTCCACCTTGGGCTTTGACGAGGTGTTTGACGATGGCCAGACCGAGCCCGGTGCCGCCGAGTTCCCGGGAGCGAGCCTTATCGACGCGATAG
>JANODS010000046.1:0-5511 GCA_031412835.1 Acidobacteriota bacterium
CGCGACGGCGGCACCGGCGTCCAAGTCACCAAGGCCGCCGAACGCGAAGGCACGCCCAACCCTGACCGCCTCTCCTCCCTCGGAGCCCGCTTCTCGCCGGACGGCAAGTCCCTCTACTACAGCCGCCGCAAAGGCCTCTTCTCCTACAACATCACCCTGCCCCTCTGGCAGCTCATTCGGCGGGATCGGGTCACCGGCGAGGAAGACGTTATCACGGAAGCGCCTACCGGTGCGCTCCGCCCGGTGATCTCCCCAGACGGCTTGAACCTCGTCTTCGCCACCCGCTACGAAACCGAAACCGCCCTCCGCATCCGCAACCTCAAAACCGGCGCCGAACGCTGGCTCAAATACCCCATCCAACATGACGACCAGGAATCCGTCGCCTCCCGCGACCTCTATCCGAACTACGCCTTCACCCCCGACAGCAAGGAACTCGTCCTCACCTTCAACGGCAAAATCCAACGCCTCAGCGTCTTCACCGGCGAACACCAAACCATCCCCTTCAGCGCGCAAGTTTCGCAGGATGTCGGCCCTCTCCTCGATGTCCAAAACCGGATCGACCAGGGCCCCATCAGAGCCCGGCTCATCCAGAGCCCCCAGCCCTCGCCCGACACGAAAAGCATCGCCTTCTCCGCCCTCGGCGGGCTCTATACCGCCGAACTCGGCGGCGCTCCCAAACGCCTGACCAGTGCCGAAAAGGTGTTCGCGCCAGCCTATTCCCCCGATGGCCAATGGATCGCCTATACGAACTGGAACAATACCGGCGGCCACATTTGGAAAGTGCGGGCCAACGGCCAAGGCTCTCCCCAGCAACTCACGACGACCGCCTCCTACTACCTTCAACCCGCCTGGTCTCCCGACGGCCAACGCATCGTCGCGCTCCGCTCCTCGATCCAATCCCAGATCCAGGCCGAGTTCGCCTCCGCCCTCTACGACGTCATCTGGGTCCCCGCCGCCGGCGGCGATGCCTCGCTCATAACCCCGGCTCGCGGTGCCCGCCGTCCCCACTTCGTCACAAGCGAGCCCGACCGCGTCTATCTCTACTCCGCGAAGGGCCTCTCCTCGGTTCGCTTCGACGGCTCCGACCCGCGGATGATCATGAAGATCAACGGCGTCCAACGCGGCATTGAGCCCAGCCCCGCCCAGGACGCCCGCCTCTCCCCCGACGGCCGCCACGTCGCCGCCCTCGCCAGCCACCAGATCTATCTCTTTCCCCGCCCCGAACCCGGCAGCGCCAACCTCGCGATCGACCTCACGAAGCCACCCGTCCCCGTCAAGAAGATCACGACCATCGGGGCCGACTCGCTTGCCTGGTCCCCGGACAGCAAGTCCGTCGTTTGGTCTGCCGGGCCCAGCTATTTCCGCAAGACCATCGGATCGGAAGCGAAGCCCGAAGAGTTTCCCATCGTCATCGAAGCCCCCCGCGCCAAACCCTCCGGCTCCATCCTCCTCCGCAACGCCAAGCTCATCACGATGAAAGGTGCCGAGGTGCTCGAGAACTCGGACGTCCTCATCACCGATAACCGCATCGCCGCGGTCGGCAAACGCGGATCCTTCCCCGTCCCTTCCAACGCCAAGATTCAGGACGTCGCCGGCCACACCATCATGCCTGGTATCATCGACGTCCATGCCCACTGGCGTGTCCAGCGGGATGTAATCGAAGAACAGTCCTGGAGCTTCCTCGCCAACCTCGCCTACGGCGTCACGGCGGGCCGCGACCCGCAGACCATGACCGCCGATATGTTCGCCTACCAGGACACGATCGACCAAGGCGGCATGATCGGCCCGCGCGCCTTCTCCACCGGCCCCGGCGTATTCGCCGACACCGATTTCAAGTCCTACGAGGAGACCAAGGCCGCCCTCTCCCGCTACTCGAAATACTACGGCACCCACATGCTCAAGTCCTACATGGTCGGAAACCGGAAGCAGCGCCAGTGGGTGGTCCAGGCCTCGAAGGAACTCGGCATCATGCCCACCACCGAAGGCGGGTTGGACCTAAAGCTCAACATCACTCACGCCCTCGATGGCTTCAGCGGCAACGAACACGCCCTGCCCATCCTGCCCCTGTACAAAGACGTGGTCGAACTCTTCTCAAAGACCGGCATCACGTATACGCCCACGTTGCTCGTCGCCTACGGCGGCCCCTGGGCCGAGAACTATTTCTACGAAACCACTGACGTTTATGGCGACGCTAAGCTGAAGCGCTACATTCCGCAAAACGTGCTGTACCTCAAAACCAGCCGCCGCAACTCCTGGTTCAGCGAAGAAGAACACGTCTTCAAACGCCTCGCCGCTTCCGCAAAAAAAGTCGTTGACGCCGGCGGCCGTGTCACCATCGGCGGGCACGGCCAACTGCAAGGAATCCAATGCCACTGGGAGATGTGGGCCTTGCAGAGCGGCGGGATGACCAACTGGGAAGTCCTTCGCGCGGCCACCATTCATGGCGCGGAAGCGCTCGGCTACGCTCAGGACATCGGCTCGCTGGAGGTCGGCAAACTCGCTGACCTCCTTATCCTACGCAAGGACCCGCTCGCCGATATCCGCAACACCAACACGATCCATTTCGTGATGAAGAACGGCGAACTCTTCGACGCCGATTCGATGGACCAGGTCTGGCCCACAGCGAAGAAGCTCGGCAACCAGTGGTGGTGGAACCAGCAGCCCGGGCGCTAAACGGCTACGGTCGCCGGGGATTCTGGAGGGAATGCATTTCGCCCAGATCCGGTTCGGTCCCCGTCAACCAGCCCTTCACGAGCTCATAGATAACCATGGGCTTCGGCTTATTTACTTCGAGAAACTCCGCCGAGTGAACTTGCACACCAATCAGCGCCAGCCTCGGGTCGTCCGGAGTTCCGTGCCGGGGGTCACCTTCGTTCGGAAACCACATCTTCCAATCTTCGGCGTACAGCTCTCCAATGGTCTTTCGATCCTTCGAAATCACCGCCGTCCCGGACACCGAAATCCATTCCATACTGCTGGGCTTGAAGTACGACAGGTTCAAATGAGGGTCCTGTTCCAGATCTCGAAGCTTCGCCGTATCGTCAGAAGTAACAAACCATAAGTCCGCACCCTCGGCCCTCTTTTGATTGGCCATCGCTCGCGACCGTAGATGCCCGTCCGGTCGTCGCGTCGTCATCATGGCAATCTCGATCTCTTCGATCAGTTCGTAGAATTTCTCCAGTTCGCTCTTCATATTCTCTAAAGATGAGCAAACCGTTCGGAGTGTTCAGCGATATTTCGCCCATTCCACCCGCCCCTCTGGATCAAACTCTTGACTCAGCGCCGAGATTACATCAAAGTCATCCTCGCTGGCGTCGTTCAGCAACTCCCCCGCTCGCGATTCCAGCGCGCTGTGGTCCGCGCCGGGCGACTGTGCTTTCAATTCCTTCAAGTACTCGTCCACCTTCGAACGGTCGTTTGGGTTCTGAGATTCCATGGCTAGAAGGTATCATGATGCTCCCCGCGGGTCTGCTACCCTCGATCCATATGCTTCGCGCGCTCTTTCTCCTTTGCCTCCTCCCTTCCCTGATCCTCGCGCAACCCAAGCCCCTCGACTGGGCCCAAATCGACCAGGAAACGCTTAAGCATTTCTCGGCCCTGGTGCAGATCAACTCCGCCGACCCCGGCGGCAGCGAGAAGCCGGTCGTCGACTATCTCAAAGCCGTTCTCGACCGCGAAGGCATCGAGTCCAAAGTTTTCACCCGGACCAACCTCGCCGACCCCAGCATCATCCGGCCCAACATCATCGCCCGCCTCAAAGGCACCGGCAAGAAGAAGCCGCTGCTGATCGTCGGCCATACCGACACCGTCAACATCGACGCCAAGAAATGGATCCACGGGCCCTTCTCCGCGCACCGCGAAGGCGGCTACATCTATGGCCGGGGCACCGTCGACGATAAAGACAATTTGACCGCCGCGCTCATGTCCATCGTCCTCATTAAGCGCCAGGGAATCGCGCTGGATCGCGACGTCATCTTCCTCGCCGAGGCTGGCGAAGAGGGTGCCACCTCGGTCGGCATCGCCTTCCTGGTCAACGAGCACTACGCCGACATCGATGCCGAAGTCTGCCTCGCCGAAGGCGGCTCCGCCATCCGCCAGAACGGCAAGCTCAAGTACGTCCAAATCCAAACGACCGAAAAGATCCCGCGCGGCGTCCGCCTGGTCGCTTCCGGAGTCGCCGGTCATGGCTCGGTCCCGCTGCGTTCAAACCCCGTCTCCCACATCGCTCGCGCCGTCGCCAAGGTATCGGACTGGCAGCCGCCCATGCGATTGAACGACACAACCCGCGCCTACTTCGAACGGCTCGGTGCCGTCTCGACGCCGGAAGAGAAGGACCGTTACAACAACCTGTTGAACCCCGACAAGACCGACGCGATTCAGGAGTATTTCGCCGTCAACGAGCCGCGCCACAACTCCATGCTGCGGACGTCCGTCTCGCCCAATATCATCCAGGCGGGCTACCGTTCCAACGTCATTCCGTCCGAGGCCTCGGCCACTCTCGACATCCGCGCCCTGCCCGACGAGGACATGACGAAGTTCTACGATACGCTCAAGAGCATCATCAACGACCCCGCCGTCAAGATGATCCCGACCTCCGGCTCCGCCCGCCCCGGTGCGCCGTCTTCCCTACTCGACAACGAGGCGTTCCGGACAATCGAGGCGACCGCCAAGAAGCATTACGATGGCGTGGTCGTCCTTCCGACGATGGCCACCGGTGCCACGGACATGTCGTTTCTTCGCTCGAAGGGGATGCAATGCTACGGCGTCGGTCCCGCGGTTGACGTGGAAGACGGCCCCAAAGGCTTCGGTGCTCACAGCGATCAGGAGCGCATTCTTGAATCGTCGCTCTATCAGTTCGTGAAATTTCACCACGACCTTACTGTCCAGCTCGCCGGAAGTAAGTAACTGTTACCAGATGGCTCGCTCGTAGTTACGGCGGATAACTTCATCCGCCGTAACCAAGCGTGAATTCGCATCGCATTGGGACTGCGCCACAATGATCCGATCAAACGGGTCATTCGTCCATTCCAGTTCGGTCGCTGCCGCCGCAATGCCGGGGAACCCCTGCCGGCACAGAATCACGCCGAAACTGCCGCTCAGGTTGGTGTAAAGTTCGGCGGGAGACACTCTGGTTTTCGCGGCGTCCGTCGCGGGGTCTAACCAGGAATCCTCGCGCCCGGCCGCCTCGTCTCCGCCATCACCGCCTCGCGAAACGAAAACGCCATCGCCTCAGTCTACCCCCGCCCCGCGCTACAGTATGGGGGTGGAACTCTTCCCCGCCACCTTTCAAACTTCGCGGCCGTCGAGCCCGCTGTTTTGTCACCCGGACTTCCTCACCCGTCTGGAATCCTACCGCACCCAACCCGTCGGCAAACGCGCCGCGCTGCTCCTGCAACGCCTCCTCATCGATCCCGAACGCCTGCACTACAAAGCGACCCAAGGCGACAACAAAGGCTGGCGACGGTCCCGCCTCGGCGGCTCTTCCGGCAGCCATTTCTATGCTTGGTGGGC
>JANODS010000047.1:0-3288 GCA_031412835.1 Acidobacteriota bacterium
GAAACCATCTGGCAGTTCGCCAGCCGCAATGACGCCGAGACGATGCGCATCCTCAAGGACGTCATCATCCTCTGTGTCCATGCCAACCCCGATGGCCATGACCTCATCAGCGAATGGTACATGCGCGAACCCGTCCCCGAGAAACGCGTCATGGACGGTGCCCCCCGCCTCTACGAAAAATACGCCGGCCACGACAACAATCGCGACTTCTACATGGCCAACCTCCGCGAGTCCGTCAACATGAACCGGCAACTCTTTATCGAATGGTTCCCGCAAATCATGTACAACCACCATCAGACCGGACCCCTCGGCACCGTCATCTTCGCCCCCCCGTTTCGCGATCCCTTCAACTATAATTTCGATCCGCTCATCGTCACCTCCATCGACATGGTCGGCGCGGCGATGCACTCCCGCTTCATCCAGGAAGATAAACCCGGCTCCACCATGCGCCGCGGCGCCAATTACTCCACCTGGTACAACGGCGGCCTCCGCACCACCACCTACTTCCACAATATGATCGGCCTTCTCACCGAAATCATTGGCTCCCCCACCCCCATGGAAGTCGCCTTCGTCCCCAATCGCCAGCTCCCCGCCGGCGACCAGCCATTCCCCATCGCCCCCCAAAAGTGGCACTACCGCCAGTCCATCGATTACTCGATCACCGCAAACCGCGCTGTACTCGACCTCGCCTCCCGCTATCGCGAAACGTTCCTCTATAACATCTGGAAAATGGGCAAAAACTCCATCGACCGCGGCAGTAAAGACACGTGGACCGCCACCCCGTCCAAGGTCGACGCCGTCAAAGCGCTCATCGCTAAGGACCAGCCGGCCGCCCGCACCGCCAGCCCCCAAGCCGCCTCCGCCCCCGCCAAATTCTACGAATCCATGAAGCAGCCGGATCTTCGCGATCCCCGCGGCTACATCCTCTCCGCGGCCCAGCCCGACTTTCCCACCGCCGTCAAGTTCATCAACGCCCTCGTCAAAGCCGGCATCCAGATCCACAAGGCCTCGGCCCCCTTCACCGCCGCGGGCAAGAGCTATCCCGCCGGTTCCTACGTCGTCAAAACCGCCCAGGCCTTCCGGCCCCACGTCCTCGATATGTTCGAGCCGCAAGACCACCCCAACGACTTCCAGTTCGAAGGAGGCCCGCCCATCGCGCCCTATGACAGCGCCGGCTGGACCCTCGCCTACCAAATGGGCGTCAGTTTTGATCGCGTTCTCGAACCCTTCGACGGACCTTTCGCGAAACTCCCTTGGGGCGCACTTGAAAAGCCGCCCGTCGGCAAGGTCGAAGGCTCCGGCGCGGGCTATCTAATCAGCCACAAGGTCAACGATTCGTTCATCTTGACAAACCGGCTCATCGCCGCAAAAGAAGAAGTCTACTGGCTCAAGCAAGGGGTGAAAGACGATGCCCTCTATGGCCCCGGTGCTCTCTACGTCCCCGCCAAGCCCTCAACGAAAGCGATCATCGAAAAGGCCGCCGCCGAGTTTGGCTTTAATGCAAAGGCTGTCGCCGCCCGGCCCGCTGGCGAGGTCATGAAACTTGCCGCCCCCCGCATCGCCCTCTGGGACCAGTTCGGCGGCTCCATGCCCTCCGGTTGGGTTCGCTTCCTCCTTGAGCGCTTCGAGTTCCCCTTCGACGTGCTCTATCCCCAAGGCATCGACGCCGGCAATCTCCGCCAGAAGTATGACGTCATCCTCTTCGTCGGCGGGGCCATCCCCCGCGCTCGCAGTCAAGCCGTTGAACTGAACGCTCGCGGCGGTGGCCGCGGTGGCGACCCCAATCGCGACAAGGTGCCCACGGAATTCCAACCCTGGCTCGGCCGCGTCAGCGAAGAGAAATCCATCCCCCAGCTCAAGACCTTCATGGATTCCGGCGGCACCGTCATCACCATCGGCTCCAGCAACAACCTCGCTGCCCAGCTCGGCCTTTCCATCAAGGACGCCCTAGTCGAACGGGGCCGCGACGGCCGCGAGCGCCCCCTCTCCCGCGAGAAATACTACATTCCTGGCAGCATTCTCCAGGCCAACGTCGACAACACCCAACCCGCCGCCTACGGCCTCGATGACAAAGTCGACGTCTACTTCGACAATAGCCCAGTCTTCAAGCTCTCCCCGGAGTCGGGTGCCAAAGGCGTCAAGCCCATCGCCTGGTTCTCCAGCGCAACTCCGCTCCGCAGCGGTTGGGCTTGGGGCCAGCAGTATCTCGAAGGCGGCGTCGCCGTCGCTGAAGTCCCCGTCGGTGAAGGTAAACTCATGATGATGGGTCCGGAAATCACCTTCCGCGCCCAGCCGCATGGCACTTACAAACTGCTCTTCAACTCCCTGTTCCTGAGCACGGCAACCACCCAAAAATAGGAGCATCGCACCATGACCGTCCTGGAAATCGCAAACGATCTCGTCCGTTTATGCAAGATCGGCCAAAACTTTGTGGCCATGGAAACGCACTACGCTGACGACATCGTCAGTGTCGAAGCCATGGCCCCGCCCGGAGCCTCGCCGGAATTTGTCGGAAAGCCCGCCGTCATCGCCAAAAGCGCCGGCTGGGCAGCCGCCCACGAAATCCATAGCGGCAACGTCGAAGGACCCTTCGTCCATGGCGACCGTTTCATCGTTCGCTTCACCTTCGACGTCACAGTCAAAGCTAGCGGACAACGCATGACAATGGACGAAGTGGGGCTCTACGCCGTCTCTGGTGAAAAGATCGTCCGCGAAGAATTCTTCTACGCCCAGGCCTAGAAACTAACAACCCAACCCTCAACGCAAAGAAGCGCCCGGTACCCCCGAGGCGCTTCTCTGCGTTTGGCGGGTATAAGATGGAGACTAGAAAGCTATGTTGATGAAGTATTTCGTCCGCGCAATCCCAGCCGGAGTTACTCTCCTGCTCTGGGGACAAACAGCCGAACCGCCTTCGAAGAAGGTCGACTTCGTTCGTGATGTCCAGCCGATTCTCGAAAAATCCTGCGGCAACTGCCACGGCGCGAAAGCTCAACTAGGCGCCCTCCGTCTCGACGCCAAATCGCTCGCCTTCGCCGGTGGGCAAAGCCGCCACGCCGGCCTCGTCCCCGGCAAACCCGAAGACAGCACCATCTTCCAACGCATCGCCGGCTCCACCGATCAAGCCCGCATGCCCATGGGTGCCAAGCCCCTCGACGCGGCCGCCATCGCCACCATCAAAGATTGGATCCTACAAGGCGCGGAATGGCCCGAAGCCGCCAGCGCCAAGGCCGCCGAGATCAAGAAACATTGGGCCTTCCTCCCGCCCGTCCGACCCGCCATCCCCGCCGG
>JANODS010000048.1:0-2337 GCA_031412835.1 Acidobacteriota bacterium
GGCGGAAGACGGCCAGCCACTCTTCTCCGCCGCCGACCGCGAGACGGAGATGAGCGTCCAGATTCAAGGCAAAGTCGGAAAGATCAAGTTCCCCATCCCCGACTATCTCCGTCCGTAACGTAACGAAACTGTGTTGGCTCAGAGTAAAGTTGAGACTTGGCAAGGCGTTGACGAGGCACGTTTTCGCCCGGCGCACAGGGATTTTCAAGGCGTCCGGGTTGATTGATCCGATCGATGATAGGTGGGGTGTCGCCATCGAAGTTCAACCATTCCCTTCACCGCTTCGATAGAGCCCATCACGTTAGCCTGAATATGGCAAAATCAACCGCATACGCAATGATTCGACTACTCCTTCCGATTCTGGCCACCTTTTCGTTGGCTGCCCAACCGAAAACTCAAGTCAATCCAAAGGATGGGTTGCGATACGTCAGCCTTCCGCCTGGCACGTTTCGCATGGGTTGTGCGACGCCCGCCGATGAACCGTGCGATCCAAAAGAGAAACCGGCTCATGAGGTCCGGATCACGAAGGGGTTCCGAATCGGCCAAACCGAAGTGCCGGTGGTGGCTTACAAGAAGTTCGCCACCGCCACGAAGCGAGCAATGCCGGAGGAACCTCGAGACGGCAAGAACCCGCAATGGAGTTTGTTAACACTGCCCATGACGATGGTGTCTTGGACTGACGCGAAGGAGTATTGCGAATGGGCCGGCCTCAGACTGCCGACTGAAGCGGAATGGGAGTACGCCGCGCGCGCAGGGACCAAAGGATCCCGGTATGGTGCCGTCGAGGCTATCTCCTGGTATGTCGTCAACTCGGGAGGAAAGCCCCATCCGGTGGGGCAAAAACTACCCAATCCCTTTCAGCTTTACGACATGCTGGGAAACGTCTGGGAATGGACCGCGGATTGGTATGCGGACAGTTATGACGGGGCCACCGCGCAGTCCGACCCGCGGGGTCCGACTACCGGGCAGTTCCGCGTAGCGAGAGGCGGCGGCTTTCCGAACGGCGCGGATGCAATGCAGAGGGCGTCGCATCGTGGCGGGCTTTCTCCGACTCGGAAGGTGATGTATTTGGGATTTCGCTGCGCGGGTGAGTGAATTCCGACTTCCCGGTGACTCATCACCGAAACAAGCGATTTCCCTTTGGCGGGGCACCATCGAAGAGAGTTGGGCGCCCTCCCTCCGAATGCTACCTTTAATCTCGAGCCTCAAAGACCAAGTGGAACGGTGTTTGCGCAGCCCGTCGGAAATGCCCAAACCCCGAGCCTATAACCACTGCCCGAAGGCGGGCCTCGCCGGCTTGGGCTCCCAGCGCAATCACAACTTCTTGCGAAAGGGAGCAAGGCGTGCAAAGCAGCGTGGCTGCCGAAAGGTAAGCCCGTCCTACAACAAGGTTGAAGTTCGCCTCCAGCCGGTCGTCCGCATAGGTCTCCACAATGATCCAGGATCCATCCGGTTTGAGCGTCGAGCGGACATGCGCTGACGCCCCCCCGGGGACAGGTAGCGATTTCCGGCGGCGGCCGATTTAACCTGACGAAACTGGAGTACGAATTGATGTCCTACCTCGTCGTTGCTGCTGTGCCTGGATCATTTATACCGTCAAGGGCCATGGTTCACCAATACTCTACCATCAACCCAAGTATCTGGACGGACTGAACCCATCTGGGCTCGCGCTCCATTCTGGAACTCGCTTCGCGCAGTCTAATACCCGTGAGAATCGGATACCGATAAAGGCCAGGATGATAGAACCGATACGCCCAGTCGACTGGCCGGTCAGAAACGTACGGTGCCAGGATCGCCGGAGTAGCGGTCGCCAAAACCAGAATAACTACAGCTCGGAAAGCCCGTCGAAGCCACATTCGTAGATTGTAGATCAGGAATACTGCCAACCGATATCGCATCGCGATTCCCGATCAGGAGCGCGGTCTCCATCACCGCCGAACTGGATATCGTTATCACCCCAAGGCCCCAAATCCAGCTTTTCAAACCGCCCGCAAACCCTTTTCACAAGGTGTTCAGATTTATTTTCAAATCGTAACTCACTAATTCATAACGACTAAACAATCTCCCCGGCCAAACGTCGCGTCCAATCGCTGGACATCGCCGTGATAGATTTCTATTGCAAGGGCGCTCGTCCAAATCTGCTGCTCGCCGGCGGATCGGAATAGCGCCTTTTCTATTTCCACAGGAGAAAATCAAAGTGAGAGAACTATCTGAAGAACAAAAATTGAGCCGAGCCGAACGTTCCCGGCGCAATGGCCAAAAAAGCAAGGGCCCCGTAACGCCCGATGGAAATATCTCAGCTCCATGAACGCGATCGCAACCGGGGAGCACGTAGAA
>JANODS010000049.1:0-2730 GCA_031412835.1 Acidobacteriota bacterium
TATAACCGCACCATCAGCCCCTCGACGCAGAACGAGTTCCGTTACTCCTACTTCAGCCACGGCTCCATCCGCGTCGGCCAGAATACGAACTTCGATCCCCTCTCACTCTTCCCGTCCCTGTACGGCCCGTTGCCCCTTGGCGGTCTTCCCAACATCGCTTTCAACGGGGTCTACGGCCGTATCTACGATTCAGGCGGTGCCGACCGCTCCCCCCAGCTGAACCAACAGCTCACAGACAACTTCTCCTTCATCCGCGGCCGCCATACCTTCAAGACCGGTGTGGATATCTCCTTCAGCCGCATCTCCTCGAATCCCGCCGTCGGCGGCGCGCAGCTCGGCTCGTTCACCTTCAACGGCCGCTACTCCAACGATCCGTACGCCGACTTCCTACTTGGATATCCCATCACCGCCGTCCGCGGCACCCCATCGCTTGTCAACCTTCTCTATTACACCCGCTACGGAGCCTACATCCAGGACGACTGGCAAGTCAGCAAGAAACTCACACTCAACATCGGCATGCGCTACATGCTCCAAACGCAAACTCAGGAACGCGACGGCTCCTTTGCTAACTTCGACCTGGAAAAAGGCGTCTTCGTCGTTCGCAGCGAAGGCGGCAAACTCGCCCCACTCTCGTTGCCCCGCCTCCTGCAGGCTTACCCCATCGTGGGCTCGGAAGCCAATGGCTGGGGCTCTGACGTCATCAAGGCCGATCACAACAACTTCGGACCCCGCTTCGGCTTTGCCTACCGGCCCTTCAACAATAGTCGCACCGTCGTCCGTGGCGGGTTCGGTATGTTCTATAACGTGATTCCGGTCTACATCGGCATCCGGCAGATCTCGCAAGCGAACGCTCCGTTCCAGCTTTCAGAAACCTATGAGAGCGGAGTCACCCAGCCTACCCTCACCCTGGCCACCCCCTTCCCCGGCCAAGGCGCAATCGCAGCGAACCCGAATCTCACCGCCGTCAATCGCCAAATCCGCAACACCCTCGCCCAGCAATGGAACCTCACCGTCGAGCGCGAGATCGGTGCTGATTTTGGCCTCCGCGTCACCTA
Organism: Acidobacteriota bacterium; assembly: GCA_031412835.1. Taxonomy (GTDB): domain Bacteria; phylum Acidobacteriota; class Terriglobia; order Bryobacterales; family Bryobacteraceae. The sequence goes on from JANODS010000049.1 coordinate 1,056, forward strand.
TCTCGGCAATAAGGCTACCCGTGTACCCTGGTACCTCTACGAGCGGAACCTGCCCCTCACCCAAGCCCCCGGTACCATCCAGTCCCGTCGTCCGTTCCAACCCTGGGCCAGCATCACAGCTCTCGATACTAACGGCAACTCCTTCACCCATCAAGGGCAACTCGAACTTATCCGGCGCTTCAAAAACGGTCTCTACCTGCAGACCAACTACACCTGGACCAAGACCCTTGACAACGTGCCCATCGCCGGCAGCGTGCAGAACCCCTATAACGCTTCTCTCGACCGCGGCAATGGAGACTCCATCCGCCGCCATGTCGCCTATACCTCGGTCACCTACGACCTTCCCTTCGGACCCGGCAAGCGCTTCCTGACCCAAAGCGGAGCCGTTGGAAAGGTCGTCGGAGGCTGGACGGTCGCCTCTATCCTGCAGTTCCGCACCGGCACCCCGTTTGGCGTCTCCTTCAGCCCCAACCAGGCCGGCTGGTATGCCAGTCGCGCCAACGTCGTCAACTCTAACTTCTACCCCTCCAACCAAACGATCGAAGGCTATCTTAACCCCGGTGCTTTCTCCGTGCCGGCTCCGTTTACCTTTGGTAACTCGGCCCGCAACATGCTCTTTGGCCCCGGTCAGAAGATCATTGACCTCAGCCTGTTGAAGTCTACTAAGATCACGGAACGGATTCGGACCGAGTTTCGTGCCGAAGCCTTCAACATGCCGAACAACGTGAACTTTGGTAATCCGGCGGCGGATCTCACCGCCCCGGCAAATTTTGGCAAGATCCGCGGAACTTCAGTTGAAGCCCGCGTCATTCAGTTCGGTTTGAAGATCCTCTTCTAACTCAACCTGGGTAGCGGGATTCTGGCCTATGGTCAGGATCCCGTTGCTTTTTTCGAAACCTGCGTCCTCCCACCACCTTATACTCGACTTCGAGGTATTCCATAGTACTCCTGTGAGCCGCCGGTCCGGAACTGGACTCGTGTTTTAGCTTACCTAAACTCTATCGCGCCAGTTCTTGAGTCTTGCGGCAAGACAGCGGGGAAATGGAGCGGTCGTCCTAAACGCCAAGAGGGCAGAAAGAGACGATCGAGCAAGCTCGCGTCTCCTTCTGCCCTCTTGGCAATTTGTAAAGCTTCTATTAGGAAGCAGCGGCGGCGGCGGTCATCGACGAGGCGACCTTCGAGAAGATCGTGCTGATCGAGGTCGAAACGCCGGGCATGATGGCGCCGGCGGCGACGGCAACGAAGCCGGCCATCAACGCGTATTCGATAAGGTCCTGACCTTTGGTGTCCTTCAGGATCTGAACTTTCAGGATAAAATTCTGGATGCGATTCATAGTGTTTTCCTCTCCCGGTGCAACTTGTTTGTGATTGTTTGTCAGTTGCTGTTAGTAAATTATCATTGGGAGAGAGGTGCACAAATTAGCAAAAGTACCGAGTTCGAACCTGAATTCGTCTCAGGGTTTTTCCTACTTGCAAACTAAAGTACTATTTGGCCAAACCCTAGGCGAGAGGGTCCTGGTACTTTGGGTTTTAGCGGATGACCGGACGGGCAAATTCGGTGGAGAACAGCCAATTTCCGGCAGTCTGATGCTGGATCGTCTCGGTGTCGGTTGAATAAATGCGGTTTGAAGTTCTCGGTGATGAGCAGAGGAGCTTCGCAGGCTGGATTCGGTTG
>JANODS010000050.1:0-1787 GCA_031412835.1 Acidobacteriota bacterium
GTGGGCGGGATTCGATGAATCGGTGTATTGCGTTGAAGCGGGTGGTGATCTCGCGGCCGGGGCAAGGGTTGGGACGGCAGGCATTGGCGGTGACGTTGGAGATGGTTTTCACGGAGCTGGGGGCGCATCGTTTGTGGCTAGCCCGGATTTCTCACCAGCCCTTTCTAGCGAGCCGGAAGAGCGCAAAAGCGAAGGTTTGGCGAAATTGCGGGAAATTTGAAAAACGTAAAAATTGACGATTGTGTGTTTTCATCAGTTTACGCGCAGGGATTTCCGTCAAGGGTTCCTTGGTTCTTAGTTTGGTCGGAAATTGTCAAAGATCAGGTCAGGCCGGTCAGCAGCGCAGGGCAAGATGCGCTTGTCGGAACACGGCCTGCATCGGGTAACTGCGCGGCAGCGACACCCAGATCTTGCGTGCCGTCACGCGGATCGTCGCAGCGATCTTGAGTAACTTCACTCGCAGGGTTTGTGGCTGAGCCTTGGCCAACTCGGTGCCCACCAGCGCCTGTTCCCGCAGCCCTCGCAGCAACGTATACGCAAACGTCGATAGATACAACCGCAACTGATTCCCACGAAAACTCTCCGTACTCAACCGGTGGGCGAACAGCGACATCTGATCCTTAATTCGGTTCTCCATCTCGCCTCGCGCGCAGTACAACCGCTCGTAGAGCAGGCGGCCTTCGTAGGCCTCCGGTGCCAAGCTCGTCACGATGAAGCGCGGGTTCTCCTTACCCGAGATGTACTCGGCCTTGGCCACCACGCGCCGCCAACGACTCCACGTCTTGGACACCGTCCGGTAGCTGAATTCGCGAAACATCCGGGTGGCCTCACCCGTCTTCGTGAAGCCTTCCCGCGCCTGCTGCATGGGATCTTCGATCAACCCGCGCAACGTCTGGTTGCGCGCCAGCCCCAGCACATAATCCACCCGGTTCTGCTCACACCATAACAGCAGCCCTTCGCGGCAGAATCCGCTGTCGGCGCGCACGATGATCTGGACTTCCGGCCACTGCTCCCGCAGCCTCGCCACCACCGGCGCCAGCTCTTTCCAGGAGCCTGCGCTGGCATCCTGGTTGGCGGGCCGCAAGCGCGCCCGCAGCACTTGATTACCGCTCATGATGTACAACGGCAGGTAGCAATAATGCCCATAATAGCCATGATAGAAGCGGCTTTCTTGCGTGCCGTGCAACGGAATATCGGTCGCATCCAAATCGAGCACGATTTGTTCGGGCACCGTCGCAAAGCTCTCCACAAACAGATCCAGCAGTAACTTGTCGAGCGCCTCCCGCCAATAGTGCACTTTTTTGTAGCGGTTCGTCATGCCCGTGCTCAGCTCCAGGCGATTCAACGTGCTCTTGCCCGCGAGGTCTTGCTCCTGATCCTTCTTGCCAATCAACAGCCGCAACATCGGATCCTTCTTGAGTTGTTCCTGATCGTTGAGATCCTCATAGCCGAGCGCCAGGGAAAACACGCGCTGCCGCAACATATCTTCCACGCTATGCTCGACGCGACGTTGATCCCTTTGATCGGCGAAGCACTCGGCCAGACGCTCGGTCAGCCGCAGCCGACGATCGACTTCGCGCAACAACAGCGCGCCCCCGTCGCTACTGCTCTGTTCCCCGTCGAACTCCACGACCACTGGCTTAGAAAAATGAGCTGCAAACTCGAAGCGTTCTTGGATACACTCTGTCATAGCAAAGGCCTCTCCGTTCTGGAAATCAACTCGTTCTAGACAAACCAGTTATGCCACGAAACGAGGCCTTTTGCCACTTCTTCGTGAGAAATCCGGG
>JANODS010000051.1:0-2361 GCA_031412835.1 Acidobacteriota bacterium
GGGAGTTGACCAACCTTGATAGAAGTAAGTAGGCGGCGCTGGCGGATATCGTAGATTTCGACGCGGTTCATGCCGGAGTTGGCGATATAGAGGCGCTGGCGCTGCGCGTCTGTGACGATATCGGTGAGGCCTTCCGAGGGAGAGAGGCTGGTGCGAATCGGGACGATTTCGCCGCGGGCTTCGGTGTTGCGGGAGTTTTGGTAGACCCGAACGATGGAGGGGACGTTGATGGCTTGGGGGGAAGAGATGAGATAGTCAAACGACTGTGCGGTGCCGAGGGAGCGACCGGCGAGGGTGTTGAAGACAAAGTCGACAGCGGTCGTATTCTGCCCTTCGCGAATCGGGCGGGCGGTGGGAGCTTGTTGGAGGATGGCGGCGGCGGCGTTATTTTGATTTCCGCCTTGGCCGGGGAAGCCCGGAAGAACGATAGGGAACCCGGGGATGGGGATGACGATGCCGCCACCGCCGGGCCCGGGGAGGCCGCCGCCGATGCCGGGAATATTCACTACGGCAGCGGTGGCGATTTGCTGGAGCAGAGTTGGGGTGAAGGCGACGGGTCCGGCGGCGCGGCCGGAGTTCGCTACCTCGACTCGAAAGGTACGGCCTTCCGGGGTGGAGTTGCACTGGTCACTGGAGACGACTACGGCGTTCGTCGTGGGTTGGAGGACGACGCTGCGGGCGATATCGGTGACCGGAATGATGGTGAAACCGCTTTCGCTAAGGGCGTAGAGATTGCCGCCGTCCTGGCTCGACACGATCTTGCCGGCGAGGTTTTCGGGAAGCTGAAGAGCGTCGTAAATGAGCAGGTTGTCGGCGTCGTCGATCAGGAGTTGGGTGACGTTGGCGCGGGCAGCGGGACTTTGAACCGGGGTGATATTGAAGGCCGCGAAGATGCGGGAGCCATCCGGGGTGAACACGCTACCGCCCTGATTTTGTTGGAGGTTGAACTGTCCTCCTACTTGGGCGAAGCCGGCGGCGGTGACGGTAACCGAAAGGGGAAAGGGTGCGTTGGCGGCGTTTTGCTGGGCGAGGACGGAAAGGGTTTCGGTTTCGAATAAACGAAGGCCCATCATGAAGCGGTTGCCATCGGGGGAGACAGAAAGGACGGTGGAGGTATCGCCGACGATGCGGCTGCGGAGGACGCTGGCCGAGGAGGCCTCGTAGACAAAGACGACCCGCTGGGTGGCGTTAAACGCGTTGACGCCGATGATGCGGGAGCCATCGCGGGTAGCGACGAGTTGGCTGCGATTGGCGAGGAAGACCCGGCCGGCGAGGGGCGGAAGAGTGGGCGGAAGGGGAGGAGGAGTGGCCACCGGGACCGTGCTGAGAATTCGGGTGGTATCGGCGACGCCGGGATCGAAGATGAGCAGCGTATTCAGGAGGTTGTTCTGACCGGAGCCGATGGTTGTGATCAGAACGCGGTCATCGAAGCCGACGGCCACCCCTTCCGGCTTGGCGGGGAGGGAGATCTTACGGACGACAGCGGGGGGGGAGAGGCGGGTATCGATGACGTTGAGCGAAGAGCCATCGTGGCAGGTGACGTAAAGGAAGTCGCCACTTCGGGAGAGGGCGGCGGCGAGGGGAAGGGCGTCGGTGAGAACGGAGGAGAGAACGCGGCGTTGCGCGACCGAAAAGATGTCGATGCGGTTGTAGGGGGCGGGACGGACGAGATAGAGCAGGCCGCGGGCGTCGTCGAGCACGAGGTCGCTGGCTCCGCCGGTGATGCTATTGACGGTGCCCAGCGTCGCGGCGGTGGAGGTCGCCGAGAACAAGAAAACAAAGCCAGTTAGGGCGAGAAAGAGTCGAACTAGACGCATGGAATCCTCAACTATAACCCGCCCGGAGCGCCAAAGTTTCGCTAATCCGAATTCACTTCATGAGAGCGAGGACGTTTCCGGTCTCGCGGAGTAGGTCGAGGCGGGCTCGATCGAGGGCGTAGCGGGTGTCAAAAAGGGCGATCCACTTTTCGCTTTCCTGCAAGCGAGCCTCTTCGATTTGTTTGAGGGGGACCCGTCCTTCTTCGTAGAGAGCGAGCAGAACGGAGACTTGGTCGCGAGCAACTTCGAGATCGAGCTTGGCGACATCGGTGGCCAATTGTTGTTGGGCGACGAACTGCCAGGCTCGTCGAGCGCCGACGGCGATGCGGCCGCGGGCGGCAGTGACTTGAGAGCGAAGACCGACCATTTCCGAGGAGGCGATGTCCTTCTGCGCCCGGCCGGCCAGCGAGGGGACGATGGGAATTCGGAAGGACATGCCGAATTGGGCGTTGTTGGCGTCGAACCGGTTGAAGAACTTGTCGTAGTTGTTGAAGCGAGCGAAGCGACCATATTGAGCGACGAGATCGAGAGTCGGTAGGCGCTG
>JANODS010000052.1:0-8865 GCA_031412835.1 Acidobacteriota bacterium
GGCGTTCGCGATGAGAAAAATCAGGTAGCCGAAATAGCCGACGTACTTATTGGGCGAAAGCACGTGGACAAAAAACGCCAGCACGGCCTGCAGCACGAAGAGCGAGAAATCGTAAACGAAGAGCTCGGAAAGAAACAGGTCGAACTGGTGACGCCCGTATCCGTGGTAGCTCTGGAAGGCCACGCCGACGCCGAGCATCAGCACCTGGATCAGCGCAATCACACCCATCAGGGCGACGAACTTGGCCCCATAGGCCAGGGCGGATGAGAAGGGGGCGACGTCGGTGATCTCATCCATTCGCGCGTCGCGCTCCTTCCACACGAGCACGCCGGCGTAGTAGGTGATCATCGCCAAAAGGAAGAGATACAGAGAGCCTTGGATCGTTTCGACGATCCGGTACGTAATCGGCAGGAAGGTGTTGCCATAGCCCTCTGAAGTCGAGTAGATCAGGCTCGGGGCGGTGTTTAGCAGTGCGGCGGCCAAGAGAACAATGAAGCTGGTCGTCTTCACCAAGCCCCAAAACTCAAAGCGCAACAGGCCGAAAAACTGGGCCCAGGCCGCGGTGCCGCCGTGCAGGAATTGCACCGTGGGCAGGGCGGCTGGGGAGGGCGCGGACGCTGTATCGACAGAAGGCGGAGCGCCCGCCTTCACCCGTTCAGAAAAGGAAAAACGCCAGTACGCAAAAGCGAACAGAGCCGCGCCGACCGACAACCAGAGCAGGCGGTTCCAGACGAGCATCCCGTCCCAACCGATGGTCATCGAGTTCCGGTCGGCGACCGTCCAATACTTCGTCATCAGCCCAAACGTTCGCGCGCCGAAGGGATCGATCAGCCCCGCGAGGGTTTCGTTGTCGAGATCCTCAGTGAGAATCTCCGAGACGACGAACCCGGTGAGCAAAAAAAGGCTGCCCAGAAATGATGTGACCGTGCTGCGCGTCAGCACCGCGATAGTGAAGACGAAAGCGCCGCAGAAAAGGGTATTCGGAATGGCGAAAACCAGGATGCTTTTCCAGTGCGCGGCGAACACAATCGGGCCCCAGCGTTCGGCGTCGTTCCAGGGCATCACGGCCGATAGCAGAATGCCGATTGAGATGCCCAGCATCGGGATGACCGCAATCAGCACCGAGCCGAGGAACCGGCCGAACAGGTAGTCGCGTTTGCTGATCGGGGTCGAGAAGATCATCTGCTGCGTGCCGTAGGCGAAGTCCCGGCCGGCCGCTGAATTGACGAAGGCCGTCGTCATCATCAGGGTGAACACGCCCATGATCGAGTAGAAATTCTGGATGACGTAGGGCGCATTGCGGAAGGTGTTTTCGAGCGACCCGCCGACGGTGATTTTGTCCGACGACGTGGCGGCAAAGACAAGCGTGCCGATAATGAAGAAGAACACCCAAAGCATCATGCCGCGGAGCCAAAAGCGAACTTCGAAACGGAGGAATTCGAGCAGCATGGTCGACTCCTAAACCATCCCGCCGATGCGGGAAAAGAACACGTCTTCCAGGCCGGGGCGGGCGGGTTCGAAACCCTCGCCGGGCGAAGAGTCGGCGTAGACGTGAACCAGCGGTTGACCTGCCACCATCTTGCTCGAAATCACGCGATGCTGCTGCTCGATCTCTTTGAGTTCCGCCTTCGGAATACGGCGTTGCCAGATCTTGCCTTCGAGCGAGCTTACCGCCGCTTCCGGCCCTCCCTCGTAGAGCACTCGCCCCTGATGGATGATCGCCATTTTGCTGCAAAGTTCAAGGACGTCTTCGACGATGTGCGTCGACAGAATCACGATTACGCTTTCGCCCACTTCGGCCAGCAGGTTGTAGAAGCGGTTGCGCTCGCCCGGATCCAGGCCGGCAGTCGGCTCGTCAACGATGAGCAATTGCGGGTTTCCAATCAGCGCCTGGGCGATGCCGAACCGCTGTCGCATGCCGCCGGAATAGCTGGTCAACGCCTTCTTGCGATGTTCGAACAGGTTCACGCGCTGCAGCATGGAGTCGACGAGCGCCTTGCGTTCGGAAGCCTTCGTGATGCCCTTGAGCAGCGCGAGATGGCTGAGCATATCGACCGCGTTGATGCGGGGATAAACGCCGAAATCTTGCGGCAGATAGCCGAGCCGCTGCCTGACGGCGTCTTTCTCGATTAGCACGTTCAGGTCGCCGAGCAGCACGGAGCCGGAGTCGGCGTCCTGCAGCGTCGCGATCGTTCGCATCAGGGTGCTCTTGCCCGCTCCGTTCTGGCCCAAAAGCCCATACATGCCGCGAGGCACGGAGAGCGAGACTTGGTCGAGCGCTTTCACGCCGTTGGCGTAGGTTTTAGACAGCCCTTCGATGCGGAGTTCCATGGTTGTTGTTGATACGAGTGTAACCGGGGAATCGTTCGCGCGAAAAGTGGTGGATGATATACTGCGAATGGGTTCGTTTGGTAGAGGTATCCCCGTGAATTTGCGTCAGCTTGTTCTTCTTGTGACGGCCGCGGGCGCGCTGTGGATTACAGTTGCGCTGGCGGGAGACAAAACGCAGAAGCCGCCGGAGCAGGGCGGCCCCAGTAAGGGTGCGTCCCGGGACTCGGTGGCGCCGCGTAAGAAAGCGGCCACCGCCAGCGCTGAGGATAAAGAGCTCAGCGGGCGCCCGGCCACCATTCGCGTCGACACCAACCTCGTGCTCATCAACGTCACGGTGACCGACCCTCTCAATCGTTTCGTAACTGGTCTCGAAGCCGAGCACTTCAAGCTGATGGAAGACAAGTTGGAGCAGAAGATCGCAACCTTCGCCAGTGAAGACGCCCCGCTCTCGGTCGGGCTGGTTTTTGACGCCAGTGGCAGCATGGGTTCGAAGCTTCAGAAGGCGCGTCTTGCAACCGCTCAATTTTTTAAGACCGCCAACCCGGAAGACGAGTTTTTCCTCGTTCAGTTCAATGACCGACCGGAGCTCGTGCAGCCCTTCACGACCAATACGGAAGAGATTCAGAATCGGCTGACCTTCACCCAAGCCAAAGGCCGCACGGCGCTTCTCGACGGCGTTTATATGGCGTTGAACCAGATGAAGAAGGCGAAGAATACTCGAAAGGCGATCTTGATACTCTCGGACGGCGGCGACAACTCCAGCCGCTACACCGAGAGTGAGATCAAGAATCTGGTCCGGGAAGCCGATGTGCAAATTTATGCGATCGGGATTTTCGAGCCGGTATCGGCCCGGAGCCGGAGCGCCGAAGAGCTGTCCGGCCCCGGTTTACTGAACGAAATGGCGGAACAGACCGGCGGCCGACATTTTCCAGTGGAAAATTTGAACGACCTGCCGGACGTGGCGGGCAAGATCGGGATGGAGTTGCGCAACCAGTATGTAATCGGTTACGTCCCTACCAATGGGACCCGTGATGGCAAATACCGTCGGGTTCAAGTAAAGCTCGTGCAACCGCGAGGATTGCCGCCCCTGCGGCCGTTCTGGCGCCAAGGATATTATGCTCCCGCTCAATAGAAGAGCCTTCGCCGTTCACTTGGCAAAGGCGATCACCGCCGCGACGGCGACGGGCCTCTACGGCCAGGACACCGGAGGGTTGACCTTCCGCTCGGATACCCGGGAGGTGCTGTTGCATGCCACGGTCGTCGACAAGAAAGGCACGTTCATCACGGATCTGAAGCGCGAAGCGTTCAAGGTTTACGAAGACGGCGTGGAGCAAACGATCAAGATTTTCAAGCGCGAGGACGTGCCGGTTTCGCTCGGTTTGGTGATCGATAATTCCGGCAGCATGCGACCCAAGCGCAAGCGGGTGGAGAGTGCGGCCGTTCAACTCGTTAAGGCCTCGAACCCGTTCGACGAAGTCTTCATCGTCAACTTCAATGAGGACGCTTACCTGGACGTTCCGATGACCAGCGATGTGAAAAAGATGGAGGCCGGATTGAACCGGATCGATTCCCGCGGCGGGACGGCGATGCGCGATGCGTTGACCATGTCGCTCGATCACATCAAGGACAAGGGCAAGAAGGACAAGAAAGTCATCTTGATTGTCACCGATGGCGACGATACCGCATCGAGCGACGTCAACACGCTGGAAAAACTGTTGAGTAAAGCGCAGCGGACGGAAGTGCTGATTTTCGCCATCGGCATCTTGAACGAAGAGCGCCCGCGAGAGGCCAAGCGCGCCAAGCGAGCGATGGAGATGCTCGCCAAACAGAGCGGCGGCGTAGCGCATTTCCCGGAAACGTTGGAAGCCGTTGAAGCCATGGCCATCGCGATCGCCAAGGAAATTCGGAGCCAGTACATCATCGCCTACAACCCGACCAAGCCAGACGACGGAGTATTCCGCCAGGTCCGCATTGCGGTGAAGGCACCGGGGAGTCCGACCGTTCGCACCCGCAGCGGCTACTACGCCACGGCCGCCACCACGAAAATCTCGGCGGCGCTCTAGCCGGTGTTGACGTATCTGTGGCGGACGTCGAAGGGGTATCGGCTACGGCCCTGGGCTAGCCCGTACATCCTTTGGCGCATCGAAACCTACTGGGGCATTCACGCCGATTCCATCGGTTTCCGTGACTTCTTCGCCTTCGCCTGGACCCATCGCAAGGAGCTTTGGCGCTTCTTGCGATGGGCGGACCGGATGGCGCAGGGCTAAAGCGTCCGAGTGACTTTTGAGAGCGTCCGCGGCTGATCGGGATTTAGCCCTTTTTCCGACGCTAAACACGCGGCGAACAATTGAGCGGGGATGATGTACGGGATCGGCGTAAACAGCTCCTCGGGCAGCGCTTTCTTGCGGCCTAATTTGGCTGGGATCACGATCGGTCGGCTCGCCTTCAGGCTTGCCGCGGCCGTGTTGCTTTGGTCGGTGATCAGCATCGTTTCGGCGTGCAGGCCGGTCAGCTTTTCCAGCATCTCGTGCATCGACGGCCACGTGACGCCGCTGGGCGTAAAAAGGAACACCGGGAACGCCGCTTCGACCATTGCGATGGGGCCGTGCAGGAAGTCGGCCGAGGAGAAGCGCTCAGCGACCACGTAGCAGGTCTCCATCATTTTCAGCGCAAATTCGAACGCGTTCGAATAGTTCAGGCCGCGACCGACGACAACGACGTGCTCCATGAACCGATAGCGAATGGCCCGTTCGGCGATCTGGGGGTAGAGGCTCAACGCGGCATCGGCGTGGTCGGGCAGTTGCCGGATCTCATCGAGATCGACCGGTGCGCCGAGGGCGTAGGCGATCAGATACATGGCCAGCACTTGACCCGTATAGGTCTTGGTCGCCGCCACGCTCTTCTCGCGTCCAGCGCGGACCAAAAACGTGTGTCCCGCCATCTTGGCGAGCGAGCTATCGGGTTCGTTCGTCACGCCGATGGTGAAGGCTCCAGCCGCCTTCGCGCGCTCGAGCACCAGGTTCGTATCCGTTGATTCGCCGGACTGCGAAATCGCGACTACCAGCGTGTCTTCGTTGTACGCCATCGGGGCGCCGTACAGCGTGACAATCGAAGGAGCCGCGAGGGAGACCGGGATACCGGTGGCGATCTCCAACAAATAGCGCCCGAATTGGGCCGCGTTGTCCGAGGTCCCGCGAGCGGATAAGACAATAAACTTCGGCCGCCGCGTGGCGAAATACTTCTTCAGCTTTTCAATGGAGCGCAGTTCGGCACGAAACGTGCGTTCAAGAGCCGCTGGTTGCTGGCGGATCTCGTCGAGCATTTTGGACATAGAACCATTCTGCACCGGACCTGTAACGATTGGCGAATTCCTTCGTAGTATAGGCAGAGACTGAATTTGGGGACGGCACACACAGACGAAGAGTTGATGACCGCCGTGCAGCGGGGCGATACCCAAAAACTGGGGGTGTTGTTCGACCGGCATCACGCGGCTTTGTTCCGCTATTTTCTTCGGTTGGGCGGCAGTCGGAACCTAAGTGAGGACCTCACGCAAGAGGTGTTTTTTCGTATGCTACGGGCCGGGGAAACTTGGCGGGCCGACGCGCGATTTGCAAACTGGATGTACCGGATCGCTCGGAACTCGTTCATCGATCACAACCGAAAACAGAAATGGGAGACCGAGATGGCCCCGGATTACGATGTGCCCGCGCCGAAGTCGGCCGGGTACGAAGAGGAACAGGAGCGGGAACTCGTGCGTCGAGCCCTGGCGGAACTGCCGCCGGACAAACGAGAGCTGTTGGTGCTGAGCCGATACCAGGGGATGAAGTACGAACAGATCGGCGAGTTACTCGGCGTTGAGGCGGGGACGATCAAGGTCCGGGTGTTTCGCGCGCTGCAGCAGTTACGCGGGATTTATGAGCGGTTATCAGGAGGGCAACATGTCTTGTCGGGAACGCGAGGTTGAACTAGCAGAGTATCTCGAAGGCGCGTCGAATCCGGAGCTTGAAGCCCACTTGGCAATCTGTGCGGAGTGTCAGGCGACGGTCGCGATGTGGGAGCGAATGGGGACTTGGGGCGACGAAGCGCCCGACGCCGGGCTGCCGATGCGGTTCCGCCAGCGCTTGAGAGAAGTCACCAAACCGAAGCGGCACGAGTGGCCGAAATGGGCGGCGGTCGCCGCGGCGGTCGTGGTCAGTTTCTTAGCGGGACGCTCAACTGGCGGAGATGTTGGCGGCCTCCGTCAGGAAGTCCGCGGCTTACGCGAAGTGGTGGCTCTATCGCTGCTCGAACAGCAATCGGCTAGCGAGCGGCTGCGGGGCATCCGCTACTCGGCCGCGCTCGATAAACCAGACGACGAGGTGATCGGCGCGTTGGCGCGTACGCTGCGAACGGATTCCAGCGTCGATGTTCGCCTCGCAGCCGCCGACGCCCTGCGGCGCTACGCCCGCACCGAAATCGTGAAGCAGGCCGCGCGGGAGCTGCTGGTGAACGATAGTTCGCCGATGGTGCAGGTGGCCAGTGTCGACCTTCTGCTGGCGGCGCGGGAAAGAAAAGGCGTGGAGGCTTTGCAGGCTGATCCGAAGCTGGATCCAACCGTGAAGCAGTACATTGAACGGGCGTTAAAACAGGAGAATTGGCAATGAAAATAGGCTTAGGACTGCTCTGCGTGTTCGCGTTGTGGGGCGAGGATCGGCAAGTGATCGACCGGAGCTTTACGCTCCCCTCTGGGCCGCGAACGGTGGAGATCCGAGGGATCTCGGGCTTCATTCGCGTGACCGGCGCGGAGGGCAACGGCGTAACTTTCCACGTGGAACAGCGGCTGGACGCCCGGACATCGGAAGGCCTCGTCCGTCTGCGAGAGGAAGTGAAACTGCGGTTTACGGAGTCCGGCGGAGTCATCAAAGCCGAGGTCGAAAAGCGAGACCGGGATTGGGAGAAAGGGCAGAAGATCGAGCATGACTTTACAGTGACGGTGCCGCGAGATGTTCGCCTTATCGTACGCAACGTGAACGGAGAGATCGCCGTGGACGACGTTCGGGGCGAGTATGAACTCAAGACTGTGAACGGCAAAGTAGTTCTGAACAAAGCCGCGGGCGCGGGGTTGGTCGAGACGGTCAACGGCTCGTTACAGGCGACCTACGTCGACAACCCACGGAGCAATGTGACCTTCAAAACGATCAACGGAAAAATCGAATTGTGGCTGCGACCAGGGCTTGATGCGGACTTCAATCTAAAGACGATGAATGGCAAGATCTACTCCGATTTCGAGATGACTTCGCGGCCGACCAACGTCGACGGCACGGGCGAAAAGCGGGGCACGAAGTGGGTCTATCGGTCCGACGGCAAGGCCGCAACGAGAGTTGGCAAAGGTGGGCCGTTGTTTGCCCTCAGTGGGCTCAATAGCGAGATTTTGATTCATTCTTCAGGGAAGTAAGCGACATGAGAAAACGAATTTGGATGTTGGGATTGGCTTGTGGAATGGCGGCGTGGGCCGAAAAAGTCACGGTGCCGCTCAGCGACCCGACGCGGCCGGCGCTCGTGAAGGCCAGCACGGTCAACGGGTCGATCACGGTGCAGACCCACACCGGCAAAGAGGTGATTGTTGAAGTCGGCGGTGGTTCCACGCCGAAGACCGAAACGGCTCCCAACGGCATGCGCCAGATCATGGGCGGCTCCAGCGGGATGAACGTCGAAGAAGAAGGCAACGTAATCCGAGTAACCACCTCGGCGAGTAGCCGCAACAGCGACCTGCGGATCTGGGTGCCGGGCAAGGCGTCGCTGAATCTGCGGAGTGTCAACGGCAGAGGGATCAACGTCGAAAGCGTCGAAGGCGACATCGACGTGGACAGCGTGAATGGCGGGGTCAACCTGAAGGACGTGAGCGGCACGGTGGTCGCTCATGCGTTGAACGGGAAGCTCGTGGTCTCGCTAAAAAAGGTGACCCCGGATAAGCCGATGTCCTTCTCCACCCTCAACGGAACCGTGGACGTGACCCTGCCGGCTTCCATCGCCGCTAACTTGAAAATCAGCAACCACTGGGGCAAGGTCTATACCGATTTCGAGATGGCGCTGACGTCCGAGACGGACGTGAAGAAAGAACAGGGTTCCGAAGGTCGGCCGCGGTTCCGGGTGCGGGTCGACAAGACGATGACCGGCAAAGTGAATGGCGGCGGGCCGGAGATCACCTTTCGATCCATGAACGGAACCATCTACATCCGCAAGGAGGGTGCGCGGTAGTGGAACGGCGGCGTCCCGGAATCGAACAGTGCTTCTCGCCGCCGGAACGTGTTTTCATCGCTTTGCCTCACTTGCATCTTGGCCCCCGGATTGCACATTCTGAGAGCTAGTGAACAAGCCTAACGCTCCTCGAATTCTGATTGCCGATGATCAGCCCGATGTCTTGGCCGCGCTGCGGTTGTTGCTGAAAGCCGAAGGCTACCTGATCGAAATGGCGGCCTCGCCGGCGGCGATTTTGGCGGCGCTCGAAATTCGCGAGTACGACATCCTGCTGATGGACCTGAACTACGCGCGGGA
>JANODS010000053.1:0-1839 GCA_031412835.1 Acidobacteriota bacterium
CCCCGTTTGGCTTGAACCAGAACGCCGGGACGTTGATTCATGGGTCGGAGGCCTCGCTGCTCGTCAACCGGAGTGGCTGTTGGCTCATCCCGAACCGAGCGAAAAGCGAGACGGTCAAGGCGGAGACTTGGGACCGCCAATCGCATCCCGATATGGCCCCGACGAACCTGCCGCACTGGCAGAATTGGGTGGCTTGCATCAAGTCGCGTGAAGCTCCGCGCAGCGAGATCGAGACCTGCGTTCGTTCGTCGACCACTTGCATTCTGGCGAACCTTTCGATGCGCTTCAAGACCCGTCTGGACTGGGACGAAAAGAACTGGACCGTGAAGCAGAAGGACGTGGTGCCGCACCTAAAGCCGAAGTATCGGGCCCCGTGGAAGCTGGAAGTCTAAAGCGCGGCGCCGTAGTAGCCGGTGCGGGTTTGGGCGCTGAGCGCTGGGTCCCGCAGGGTTAGCTTGACGGTATGAAAGCGGTTCTTCGAAAGGGGAACCGCTTTGGGGTAGTAGCCGACCAGATACTGGGTCCGCAGGTCGCGCAAGATGGTCGAGAACGCGGCATCCAGCGCGGGGCCGACGGTGGGCAGAAACACTCGTCCGCCGGTGCCGTTCGAGAACTGAGTCAGCGCGTTTTCGCCGCCGACGTTGCGGCCGGAGTCGTTCGAAATGGGGACGACCAGAATGCTGTAGATGACGGCATCCGCTTTGTGGGCGGCTTCGAGGGCTTTGTGGAAGTCAGTCGAGCTGGTCGTGTCTCCGCCGTCGGTGATCAGGACAAGGACGCGACGGCCGTCCCGGCGCTTGAGTTCGTTCGCGGAGAGCAGGATGCCGTCGTAGAGCGACGTTCCGGCTTCAGCCTTGAGATGGCGGAGCGAGCTCTCGATGGTGGAGAGCCGGCGGGTGAAATTGGCGCGGCGGACGACCTCCCAATTGAAGGTGATTACGGCGGCGGCGTCGTCGGGGTTGCCGTCGGCGAAGAGGGCTTTCGAGAAGCGGATGAGGGAGTCGGTTTGGTACTTCAGGTTCGAGGCGGTGGAGCCGCTGATATCGAGGGCGAGGACGACCGAGAGCGGCTGGGCGGTGCGGCGCTCGAAGACGGCGACGGACTGGGGCGCGCCGTTGTCGGTGATCGAGAAGTCGGCTTGTTCGAGGCCGCCGACAAGCTCGCCGGCGGCGTTCTTGACGGTGACCAAGAGGCGTACGAGGCTGACGTCAGTTTTGAAGGTGACGTCCTGCGCGGCGGCGATGGCGGGAAGCGCGAGGAAGGCGCGGCGGGTTAGCGGAGTAAGGATTCGTCCCATTCGCCTTCGACCCAGACTTCGCCGTCGGCGAAGTGCTCTTTCTTCCAGATGGGGACCAGTTTCTTGAGTTTGTTGATGCCTTCCAGGGCGGCCTCGAAGGCGGGCTTGCGATGAGGGGAGAAGGCGACGACGGCGACGCTGGTCTCTCCGATCTCCATGCGGCCGAGGCGGTGGACGAGAGCGATGCGGGAGATGGGATGGGCGGCGGTGATCTCGTCGCCGATCTGGGCCATCAGCTTGATGGCCATGGCCTCGTAGCACTCGTAGTCGAGGTAGCGGGTAGGACGACCTTTGGTGTTATCCCGGACGACTCCTTCGAAGTTGACGAAGGCTCCGTCGTGGGGCTGGAGCAGTTGGCGAGCCAGAGCGGCGACATCGAGAGGTTGGCGGGTGAGGCCGTAAAAGTTGCCTTTGGGCTCGGTCGAGATCTGATGAATCCACGGCCCGATACCTCCGCTGACGGGCGGGAGCAGAGCGATCTCATCGCCATCGGCGAGCGGGGTGGCGGCCGGAGCGAACTCCTGATTGCGGGCGAGCATAAC
>JANODS010000054.1:0-1240 GCA_031412835.1 Acidobacteriota bacterium
ATCCAAAGTTGGTAAACCGACTTCGACGGATCATTCCGCGGCAACCCCACAAACCGCATCAACCCCTTCTGTTCCGCCCCGTTCCAAACCACCTCCCCCCGCGCCTCTCCCGACCAAGCCACCGTCGTCCCGCTCACCGCCCGCGGCCAAAATCCCGCCGCCAACGCCATCACCAAAATCGCCGCCGCCGCCGCCCCAAACAAAGCCCAGCCCGACCGCCGCCGAGGCCCCGCCCGTAACACCCGCTCTTGCAACCCCGCCGGCATCGGCTCCAAAGGAATCCCCTCGGCCAACATCGCCGCCGCCTCTGCCATCTCCATCGCGTCTCGCTCAGCGTCCTGCGGAGTCATACCGCCCTCCCCATACTCAACGCAAACCGCAACTGCAGCAGCCCCCGCCGCAAGTAACTCTTCACCGTCCCCAGCGGCACCCCCATCCGCTCCGCAATCTCGGGATGCGACAAATCCTTCCAAATCGAAAGCTGCAACGCCTCCCGCTGCTCCGGCCGCAAATTCTCCATCTCCCGGGCCGCAATCTGCGCGTCCAGCATCGTCTCCAACGTCGTCTCTCCCCCTGCCACATCCCCCTTCTCCGCCACCAGCTCCGGCCGCCGACCCCGCGCCCGCCGCCGGTCAATCAACCGCCGCCGCGCAATCATCGCCACAAACGTCGCCTCCCCCGCCACCCGCTCATCAAAGCGCCCCGCACTCCGCCACAAGTCTATAAAGATCTCTTGCACCGCGTCCTCTGCATCCTCTCGACCCTCGGCATACCGCCGCGCAATCGACCAAACCAACCCGCCGTACCGCTCCACACACTCCCGCACCGCCCCCGGCTCCCCCGCCGCCACGCGCGGCAACAGCCGAGCTTCCAGGGGAGCCGACACCATCGCGGATTTCAGATCAAGCGCCACGCAATTACTACCTTACGGCATCAACACCGTATCAATCACGTGGATAATCCCGTTCGTCGTCGCCACGTTCGCCTTCAACACCCGAGCGTTATTCACATGCACATCCCGCCCGTTCGAAGCGAACTTCACAATTCCCCCCTCCACCGTCTTCGCCCCGTTCAACGCCACCACATCCTCCGCCGCCAACCTCCCCGGCACCACGTGATACGTCAAAATCTTTGTCAAAGTCGCCCGGTTCCGCGGCTCCAGTAATCCCCGCAAAGTCGCCCGCGGAATCTTCGCAAACGCCTCGTCCGTCGGCGCAAACACCGTGTACGGTCCCGGCCC
>JANODS010000055.1:0-4114 GCA_031412835.1 Acidobacteriota bacterium
GAGAGTCCAAAGCCGACGCCGGCCTCTCCACCGCCGAATTCGCCGCGTTAACCATGGTCACCAATCAACTGCTGAATCTCGACGAGGTCGTCACCAAATGAGCCTGCTCCCCTTCTTCAAATCGAATCCCGACCCGACCGATGAATGCGTCATTAACGAGGGCCGCCGCCAACTCCTCCGCGGCGGCCTCGGTGCCGTCGCCCTCTCCCAACTCCTCTCCGGCGCGCCTACGCTCGAAGGCGGCCTCCCCGGCCTGCCTCACTTCGCGCCCAAAGCCAAACGAGTCATTTACCTTCACATGGTCGGTGCCCCGCCCCAGCACGATCTCTTCGATTGGAAGCCCAAGATGAAGGATTGGTTCGACAAGGATCTTCCTGAATCCATCCGCTCCGGCCAACGCCTTACGACGATGACCTCCGGCCAGTCCCGCTTCCCCATAGCCCCGACTGTCTTCAAATTCTCGAAGCACGGCAAAAGCGGCATGGAGCTCTCCGAGCTTCTCCCCTGGACCGCCAAGATGGCGGATGACATTACCCTCATCCGGTCGATGAATACGGAAGCGATCAACCACGAACCCGCCATCACGTTTATCCAGACCGGCTTCATGATCGCCGGCAAGCCCTGCATCGGTTCCTGGGCCTCCTACGGTCTCGGCAGCACGAACAAGGATCTGCCCGCCTTCGTCGTTCTGAACGCCAAGCACACCCATCCCAAAGCCAACGTCCAGGCGATCTCCGCCCGCCTCTGGAGCGCCGGCTTCCTCTCCGGCCAGTACGCCGGCGTCCCCCTCCGCAGTGGAGGCGACCCCGTCCTTTACATCAGTAACCCCGACGGCGTCCCGACCCCGATCCGCCGCCGCATGTTGGACGCCTTGGGCGAAATGAACCAGATCACCGCCGAGCGCCTGAGCGACCCCGAGACCCGAACGAGAATCGCCCAGTACGAAATGGCGTTCCGGATGCAGGCCTCCGTCCCCGAACTCACCGACATCAAGTCCGAGCCCGAATCGACCTTCAAGCTCTACGGCGAGGCGGCCCGTGACGGAGGAACCTTCGCCAACTCCGCCTTGATGGCCCGCCGCTTGGTGGAGCGAGGAGTCCGTTTCGTCCAGTTATACATGCGCGGCTGGGATGTCCACGGTCTACTCCCGGAAGTCCTCCCGGCCCAGTGCAAGGATGTCGACCAAGCCTGTTACGCCCTGGTCCAGGACTTGAAACAACGAGGCATGCTGGACGATACGCTGGTGATCTTCGGAGGAGAGTTCGGCCGAACGATTTACTCCCAAGGAAAGCTGACGGCGACCGACTACGGTCGAGACCATCACCCGCGTTGTTTCAGCCTGTGGATGGCCGGCGGAGGAACGAAGGGCGGTTACACCCACGGCGAGACAGACGAGTTCAGTTACAACATCGTGAAGGATCCGGTCCACGTAAGAGACTTCCAGGCGACGATGCTGCATCTCCTCGGCATCGACCACGAGCGTTTCACGTACAAGTTCCAGGGTCTCGATCAAAAACTAACCGGCGTCGAGAAGGCGCACGTCGTCAAGGCTGTCCTCGCGTAGGCGACGGGGCCGGTTGGCAACCATGCATGCTATACCGGACGTTAGCCGCAATTGAACTTTTATTTACCCGAAAAGAGGATTGCCGGGGCCGATCTCGGTGAAGTTGAGAGATGGGCGCTATTTAAGTATCTGCGGAGGTTAGGTACCGGCGCGTTGAATGTATGTTCTGCGCAACGGTATCGACGTCAACGCTTAACTGGAGATCCGAGGCCCCAATTGTACTTGCTATACCTGCCTCGTGCCCCAGCTGAACTCTTATGTTCCCAAGGACGATGCTGATATTCTTCGGTGTCGAGCAAAGGCTGCCGGTCTACCGCTCTCTCGGTATATCGCAAAAATCGTCTTGGGCGAGCACAAACGCGGTTGGCCGGTCGGCTATTTTGAAAAGACCGCTGGCTCCTGCGTCGCAGACCTCGTCGAGCCGACTGAACTTCCGCTGGAAACGCGGACTTCATTTAAGTGACTCGCTAAAGCCTCGACACAAATATTTGCATTGCGTACCTCACCGGCGATCCATCCATCTCCGCCTTCCTTCTGGCGCTTGATCCTCAAGCAATCGTTGTATGCAGCGTGGTTCGCGCCGAGTTGTACTTCGGCGCGAGAAAAAGTGATCGAGTCGAGCGGAACTTGAAAAGTATCGCCGCTTTTCTAGCTCCCCTGCAATCGGCTGACTTTGACGAAGAATCCGCAGCCGAGTACGGCATCATTCGAGCCGAGCTAGAGCAACGCCGGACACTGATCGGCCCGAACGACCTTATCATCGCAGCCATCGCCCGCCTACACGACCACGTACTGGTCACTCGAAACGACCGGGAGTTTCTACGCGTCCGGGGCCTTCGCGTTGAGTCGTGGCGGGCTTAATTCCGCTCGTTCAGATTTATATTCCCCTTGATTGCAAGGGTTTACACGAATCGTTCGTTAGCTTATCCCCAATCCACCCGGCAGACTGGAACCGGATCGAAGTACTCCCGGGCGTCCGCCCAATCCCAGAAAATACAGTCAGGGTCACCCCGATTCCCCCCACCGTGGGAACGGCGCGTCGCCCGCCCACTCGGAAAAATGAAGCATGAACCCAGGAAGTGGCTGAAAAGAAGCCACTTCCGCGTTCGGTCTATCCGTTTTAGGCTCCCGCTCAGCGGCCTCGAGAACCCGAAACAACCCAGATTTCCTCCAATTGAACCGTCGGATACGCATCCCCCGCATAGGCCCAACTGTCGCAACCTCTACGCCGGCAGCTTACTTTCACCCATCAGCCATTGGTCGACTCCCCGAGCCGCCTTGCGTCCTTCCGCAATCGCCCAGACCACCAGCGATTGCCCCCGACGCATGTCGCCCGCCGCGAAAACTCCGGTAACCGAAGACATGTACTGCTCGTTGCACTTCACGTTGCCGCGGCCGTCCAGCTCCACGCCAAGCTGCTCAATCATCCCGCCCTTCACCGGGCCCAGAAATCCCATCGCCAACAAAACCAATTCGGCATCCCAAATCTGCTCGGTGCCCGCGATCGGTTCAAACTTCGGAGCCGGACCGACCTTGACCGTGTGCAACTTTTTCACATTGCCCTCGGCGTCGCCTTCAAACTTCGTCGTCAAAATCGACCACTCGCGTTGGCCGCCTTCTTCATGAGCGCTTTCCGTCCGCAGCATCAGCGGCCAGTTGGGCCAAGGCGTACTCGCCGCCCGCTGGGGAGGAGGCATCGGCATCAACTCAAACTGCGTCACACTCTTGCACTTGTGCCGATGCGAAGTGCCCAGGCAATCGGCTCCCGTGTCGCCGCCGCCAATGATGATGACGTGCTTATCCGTCGCCATCACATCGAACTCGCCCTTCACGTCGTCTCCGGCGTTGCGCTTGTTCTGGTTCGGCAGCCACTGCATCGCGAAATAGATTCCACGATTTTCTCGGCCTTCCGCCTTGATATCGCGAGGTGCCTCCGACCCACCCGTCAGCAGCACGGCGTCGAAGTTCTGACGTAGCTCCTCAACTGAAACATTATGGCCCACGTGAGCGTTCACGACGAACTCAACGCCTTCGGCCTTCATCTGCTCCACGCGACGGTCGATGTGGTGCTTCTCCATCTTGAAGTCGGGGATGCCGTAGCGCATCAATCCGCCAATGCGGTCGTTTTTCTCAAACAGGGTCACCGAATGCCCGGCTCGGTTCAATTGTTGGGACGCGGCCATCCCGGCCGGGCCGCTGCCGATCACCGCGACCTTCTTGCCGGTCCTGCGCTCCGGCGGCTCCGGAACAATCCAGCCCTGCTCCCAGGCATGGTCCACTATGGTCCGCTCGATGTTCTTGATCGTCACTGGCGGCTCGTTGATGCCCAGCACGCAAGCTGACTCACACGGTGCCGGACAAATACGCCCCGTGAACTCCGGGAAGTTGTTGGTCGAATGCAGCACTCGAATCGCGTCCTTCCAGCGGTCGCGGTAAGCAAGGTCGTTCCAATCCGGAATAATGTTGTTCAGCGGACAACCGTTGTGACAAAACGGCACGCCGCAGTCCATACAACGAGCGCCTTGCGTCTGCACCTTCACGATCGAAAAC
>JANODS010000056.1:0-5529 GCA_031412835.1 Acidobacteriota bacterium
AGTGCGGGAGGAACCAGCCATGTTCCGCATTTTTCTTTCCGCAGTAGCCTTAGCCACACTTTCCGGGGGTGCCGTGTTCGCCCAGGAAGTGGAAGAGCAGGGCCGCGGGGTAGCGCGTGTGAGTCTGATCTCGGGTGATGTTTCCGTGCGCCGGGGCGATACGAGCGAGTGGGTGGCGGCGGCGATCAACGCGCCGTTGCTATCGGAAGACCGGGTGTTGACCGGGGCCGGATCGCGGACCGAAATTCAGTTTGATTCGAGTAACTTCGCCCGACTTTCGTCAGGGGCTGAGTTACGCTTGGCCGACATTGAAAATCGTCGATTCCTCGTCCGCTTAGCGGTGGGTACGATGACGTGGCGCGTGCTGCGGGATCGTGATGCCGAGGTGGAGATTTCGACGCCCAACATCTCAGTTCGTCCGATGAAGAAGGGTGTCTACCGGGTGTCAGTGTTGGGTGACGGCACCACGGAGGTGACCGTGCGCAGCGGTGAGGCGGAGATCTTTACGCCGCAAGGCACGGAACGGTTGAAGTCCGGCAAGACGCTAATGGCGCGCGGGACTGCCGCTGATCCAGAGTTCCGGACAAACGGGGCGATCCCGATGGACGACTTTGATCGTTGGAACCAGAGCCGGGATCGCGATTTGGAACGGAGCGAGAGCTATCGGAATGTGAGCCGCGACATTTACGGTTCCGAGGACATGGACGGCCATGGCCGGTGGATCAACTCGCCTGAGTACGGCCAGGTTTGGGCCCCGACTACGAGCGTGGGCTGGGCCCCGTATCGTAACGGCCGTTGGAGCTGGATCGACTACTACGGCTGGTCCTGGGTTAGTTATGACCCGTGGGGCTGGGCACCGTATCACTACGGACGCTGGTACAACCAGGTGGGCGTCGGCTGGTGCTGGTGGCCGGGCCGTTCGAATGCCCGCCACTATTGGAGCCCGGCGCTGGTCGGCTTTTTCGGCTGGGGCGGCGGCGGAGTCGGCGTGGGTTTTGGAAACTGGGGTTGGGTGCCGCTGGCACCGTTTGAGACTTATAACCGTTGGTATGGCAACCGTTACTACGGCGGCTACCGGAACGGTAATTTCGGCAACAACGTGAACATAACCAATATCAACGTGACCAATGTCTACCGGAATGCACGGAATGATAACGGAGTAACCGTGATCAATGGCCGTGACTTCGGCCGCGGATCGGTGAACCATATTCGCTACGACCGCAACGAATTGAACAACGCTTCGTTTGTTCGGGGGCAAGTGCCGATGACGCCAGACCGGGAGAGTACGCGGTGGAGCGACCGGGCGGCGACGAGCCAGCCGGGGGCGGGCCGTGGGGACGATCGGTTCTTTAGCCGAGGCCAGCCTTCGCGGATCGACCGGGTTCCGTTCGAAAATCAGCAGACGGCGATGCGAGAGGTTTCGCGTCGAACCTTCGACTCGGGGACAGGGAACCGGACGCCGACGGAAGCGCGGGGCGGCACCCCTGGCGGCGGTGGCAACATCATGGAGCGTGGCGGTGCACGAGCTGAGCAACCGGCCGAGCGGCGGGGCGACGCGGTGCGCGGCGGCGCGGATGCCAGCGGATGGCGGCGGTTGGGCGAGAACGGGACGCGGGCCGACGCTCCTTCGAACCAGAGTGACCGGATCCGTGGCGGTGCCGATACGAGCCGGGGGACGGTGACGCGCGGAGAATCGAACCGTGGTGGCGATACGGGCGGCTGGCGGCGCTTCGGTGACGCATCTTCGCCTCGGACCGACACCGGATCGACGGGCGGTGGCACCACGCGCGGCGATGTGAACCGCGGGGGCTCGACGACTCGCGGAAACGAAACCGGCTGGGGCCGTTTTGGCACCACTCGGGCCGATGATGCGGGATCAAGGAACCAGACAATTCCCGACCGGGGCAGCCGTAGCGGTGACTCGAATCGGAGTACGGAACGGCAGACGATTCCGGACCGAGGGAGCCGGAGTGGCGACTTTGGCCGGAGTACCGAACGGCAGACGATTCCGGACCGGGGCAGCCGCGGCGGCGACTTTGGCCGGAGCGTGGAACGGCAGACGATTCCGGACCGGGGTAGCCGCGGCGGCGACTTTGGCCGGAGTACGGAACGGCAGACGATTCCAGACAGGGGGAGCCGTAGCGGCGACTCGGGTCGGAGCGTCGAACGGCAAACGATTCCGGATCGGGGGAGTCGAGGTGGCGATTCGGGCGGCTCGCGAATGGGAGGCCCGGTGATCCGCGAACGATCCTCAGACGGGGGCGGTTCGCGTGGCGGCGGCGGGGGCAATAGCAGCCCCGCTCCTCGCGGCGGAGACGCTGGGGGGGGCGGCACTTCGCCTCGCGGAGGCGGCGGTCGAAACAAGTAATTGAAGTGCGGCAAAGCGGCCCCCACGTGGGCCGCTTTGCTACGTCGTTGGACGTCATCGGCGCGAATAGGAGGCCGGTTTCTTCACGATCGTACCTCCGAAGGCGTCGACAGCTCGCCATGGGTTGGCAGCGGTCGAAGTTAGCCGCCGAGGCGGCGATTGGAGGGGCTCGCGAATGGGCGGCGAGGTGATCCGCTTTGCGCGTTACTGCTCGTGATTGGAGCGTAGGGGAGCGGGCGGAACGAAGCGGCGCCGTAATAGGTCCAGTGCGTCCTGCTGGGGCGAACGGCGATATTCGAAGACGGCGCCTTCGGCTTGCAATGTACGCCGAAGCTCAGGAATCGAGACATCCTGAACGGGCTGGCCAGACTTGATGCTCATGGCGGCAGCGACGCCCGCGGCATGGCCGATGATCATATATTGCGGCTCCATCCGGGCGCTGGAATAGGCGACGTGGCTGGCCGAGAAGCAGACCGGAACCAGCAGGTTAGTGGCCTCGGCGCGCTTAGGAAGTGTGATGCGGAAGGGGATCTGATACGCCGAAACCGCCACCTGCATATCCCCTTCGTTTTCCGCCATTCCCTGCGCATTTACGAACCGCTGTAGATTGTGCGAGTCGCTATTATACGAACCCATTCCAATGGCATCGGGCTTTGTAAGTTCGGTTTGCAAATCTTTTTGTGTCAGGACGAAGTCACTGACTAAGCGCCGCGCCTCCCGGACGTAAAGCTGATGGGGCCAGTGGCCGGTATCTTCGTATTCATCCTTCGGCAGGCCCCATTGGCGGACCTCCGCCTGTAAGGTGGGGGGAACGCGCGGGTCGTTCGCCAGGAAGTAATAGAAGCCCTGTTGGTAGTCGACATGGTCCTGCCAAATGCGGGCGCGGGTAGCGTAGTCGCCTTCCGGATAGTCGTAGTTTTTACCGATAAAGTCCGACGAGAACGCCCCATTGTTATTGAAATCGGCCTTGTCGTTCGGGATGTTCGCAATCAGCGTCAACTCATGGAATACGGGCGCCCGACCGAGCTTTTTCGTCGATTCCGCCAGAAGCCGCGCGAGCAGTTCGTAGCGCGCCGGAGTGTAGCCGACCGGCTTCGGCCAAGCGATTCGATTACTCGGCTCATTGGTCGCAATGACGCGGAAGTTATAAGCTTGAATTCGCTTATCCGCCTCCCCGGGCTTGCCGACCGGACCACTACTAATCTCAGGCAGCGGCTTGCCGTCCGCACCTATCGCGGAGACGTCCACGAGGAACTGATGCTTCGGCGTCTTGTCGCGGACGCCGCCGAGCGACTCGCCATATTGGGCACTGGACTCTCGCCCATAGGTGTAACTCACTTTGGCCTGCGCCATTAGATCGCCTTCGTAAGTAGCGTCGGCAAACATCTTGGCGCGGAACCGGGATCCGTTCTCCGTCGTGATCTCTGTGATCACGGCCCCCGATTTCACCACTCCTGTCTTCTCGCGCAGACGATGGCCGAAATGAACGGTCACCCCGGCATCGGCCAGCATCTCCCGCAGGACGCTTTCGCCGACGCGCGGCTCATAGAACCAGGCTACTGGATTGTTGAACCGGCGCATCTGGTACCGCTCGCCGACGCGATAGTAGAATTCCAGCGCCAAGCCGCCCAGCACTTCCCGTTTGCCCACATCGGTTCGGGACAGGCCCCCTGTGGCCATTCCGCCGACGTGTTGGCCGGGTTCGAGTAACACGGTCTTCAAGCCCTGCCGGGCCCCGGAAACCGCGGTCATCACCCCGCCGGAGGTGCCGCCGTACACGACAAGGTCAAAGGAGGTCTGGGCCGTCAGCCCGAAGCTGACCGCCGTAAGTAGGATTAGTAGTTTCATGTTAGAAGGCCAAGCGGAGACCAAGTTGCATACGGCGCGGTTCCAACGCGCCCAGGATACGGCCGAAGTTTGGGTTCAAGTTAGTCGCCGTCTGGCCAGCCACCGGGCGGTTCGGTTGGAAAGTTGTATTCGGCAGATTGTAGTTCACCGTATTGATGGCGTTGAACATCTCCCAACGAGCTTCGAGCCGGAACCGTTCTCGAATCTTGAACGTCTTGAACAGCGAAAAGCTGAGGTCGTTCAGACCCGGTCCGCGCGTCGTCGGCAGCGTCCGCGGCGCGTTGCCGATCGTAAAATCGGCTGGATTGGCGAAGGCTTCCGTGTTGAACCAACGGACCGGCGTGCGTTGATCTCCCGGCAGCGTCGGGTTGCCGACAATGTTGGGATAGCCAATGCCTGTGAAGTTGTTCGTGCCGCGGACTACCAGCGGGGTGCCTGTTTGCATCGTCCAGATTCCGTTCAACTGCCAGCCACCAAACAGACCATTCACGACCTTCGGCATGGCCGAGCCAAACCGTTGTCCGCGGCCGAAGGGCAGTTCCCAAAGTCCGCTGGCGACCAAGCGTTGCGACACATCATCGGCGTCGATGGCCCGATCAATCCGCCGATTCAACCGACCGATGCGATAGTCGCCCGCGCCGCCCGTACCATCGTTGCCGCCGCCGATTGCTTGGCTTTCGCTGATCAACTTGCTCTTGGTGTAGTTGAATAAGGCCGAAACACCGTTGGCGTAGCGCTTTTCCACCGTGATCTGGAGCGAGTGGTAGCTCGTCGAAAGTCCTGTGTTTGCCCAAGTCGAGACGCCGTTGTAGTCAGGATATGGCCGCAGTAGCTGCTGCCGTTGGATGCGGGCGGCCGCCAATGGACCCGTGCGGATCTGACCGAAATAGGGGTTGTCCACCGTGTCCTGCAAGCCGAGTCCGAGGCTGTAAAACGACGGATCCAACTGGTTCAGGTTGTAGTTGGCTCCGAAAAGCTTGGTGCCCTTATTGCCAGCATAGACGAAGGAACCGACCCATCCGGCCCCCAGCGCTTGCTGCAGGGCGACGTTCCATTGCTGGATGTAGGGGGTCGTCGCGTTGCGTTCCTGCGCTCGCACATCCAGGCCGCGGAATGCGCTGGGGCCGCCGGCAGAGCCGAGCGGTTGCACGAGCGACGACGGGCCTTGGCTGAAGCGGAAGACCCGTTGAATTCCGGGTTGCGAGGACGTGAACGGAGTATCGACTGAAAACCCGAGCGCGTTGGCGTTGTCCGGGGTCATATTGCCCGATTCGACCATGGAGTAAATGAGCCCGTAACCCCCGCGAATCGCC
>JANODS010000057.1:0-5999 GCA_031412835.1 Acidobacteriota bacterium
AAGAGCGGCACGAACCAGTTTCATGGGGTGTTGTTCAATTTTCTCCGCAACGACAAGTTGAACACGCGTAACTTCTTTGCCCGTGGGAAGGATCCGCTCCGCCGCAATCAGTTCGGCGGGACCGTGGGCGGACCCATCCTCTTTCCGAAGCTCTACAACGGCAAGGACAAGACTTTTTTCTTCTTTGCCTACGAGGGCACGCGCCAGGTGTTGGGCGCAACCTCCAGTTCGACCATCGTGCCGACGGCGCTGGAGCGTCAAGGAAACTTTAGTCAGAGCAGCATTCGCGGCACTCCGATCAGCGTCGCTCCCCCCGAGACCGTGACTCCCCAACTTCCCCAAGGCGTTCCGTTTCCCAATGCAACGATTCCGGCCAACCGGCTGGATCCGGTCGCCCAGCGTTTTGCGTCCGTCTTCTTGCCTCTGCCGAATAGCCCCGGCAACATCTTCGCTTACAACGTGTCGTTACCGACCGGAGAGGACCAGTTCACGATCAAGTTCGATCATTCGATCTCGGATAAACAAAAGGTTAACTTCCGGTTTTTCTTCGACGATTTCCGCCGGAACCAGAACAGCGGCCTGCTACTGTTCAACTCGCAGAACAACTGGGTCACCTACAATTCGACGTTGAATCACACCTACGTTTTCTCCCCCAACCTGGTGAACACTGCTACTGCGACCCTGGCGCGGAACACCTTTGTGCGCGCACCGCTGACGACGGCTCCGGCTTTGGATTGGGCCGCGTTGGGGTGCAAGAGTTGCGTGTCTCTGTCCCCTCCTGGCGTGCCGACGGATTGGGCGATCACGATTGCCAACGGCTTCGGCGTTCGCGTCGACACCAATTTCAACAGTTACATGATGAACTACCAGTTCATCGATAACATGACCTATACGCGGGGTAGCCACACAATGACCTTCGGTGGCGAGATATCCCGCTTGCGCCGTAACGGGCGCGAGTACTTCCAGAAGGATACCCAGTTCAGTGTGAACGGCCAAAGGTCCGGCAACCAGGGCTACGGCTACGCCGATTTCTTTCTTGGTGCCGCCAATGACGTCTACCAGAACTCTCCAATCCGCGCGTACCAGTACAAGTGGACGCCGTTTCTTTACTTTCAAGACGACTGGCGGGTGAACCGTCGCTTCACACTGAACCTGGGTTTCCGCTGGGAGCCGTTCCTGATGGTGAAGGAGAAGAACGAAGAGCTAGGCGCGTTTCGCCCCGGCCAACAAAGTCGAGTCTACCCGTTGGCTCCGGTCGGTGCGCTGTTCCCGGGCGATAACGGTATTCCGAACGGCATCGTTAACAATGACTGGAACAAGCCCGCGCCGCGGATTGGCTTCGCTTGGGATCCGTTTGGTGATGGCAAAACCAGTATCCGCGGCGGCTACGGTATCTTCTGGGATACCCTTCGCTTGGTAGGTCTGAACACAAACTCCATTAACCAGCCCTTCTCGTTTGGCTTGCGGACTTTTTCGGTGCAGTTGAGCGACCCTTATGCCGCGAATCCTGGCCAGTTGAACACGCTCCGCACCTACACCCCGCCGGTGACCCCTGAGGACCGGGCCCGCCGCCAGTTCGTGCTTCCGCTCACACACAACTCGGTAGACCCAAACTTTACCAGCGGCTACATGCAGCAATGGAATATGAACGTCCAACGCGAATTCCTCGGGAAGACGGTTTTCACTTTTGCCTACATTGGCTCGAAGGGTACGAAGCTCCTGGTGGGCCAGAATATCAACCCGGCTATTTTCACTCCCGGTCAATCCACAACCGGGAACGTCGAGGCCCGCCGCCTACATCCGGGCTTCAGCGAGATCCGCTCGACCCAAGCCACGGCCAACTCCACCTACCATTCGATGCAACTGAGTTGGAACCGTCGGTTGGCGGGAGGTTTCTCGGTGCTGGGCAGCTATGTTTGGGCGAAATCGCTGGATCTGGCTTCGAACGACGGCAACTCGGGTACCGGCAACCAAGCGACGAATCCGTTCCGCCAGAACCTGGACAAGGGTCCCAGCGATTTCGATGTCCGGCATCGGGTGGTCAACAGCATTCTTTGGGAGATCCCGTTTGGCCGGGGTGCCAAGGGGCTGGCGAAAGTGCTCTTCGCGGGCTGGCAATTGAACAGCATCATGACGCTACAGGGCGGGGTTCCGTTCAGCGTCAACGCCGGCGTGGACCGAAGCTTGGCGGGCATCGGCCGAGATCGTGCCGACGTGCTGCGCGCGCCGGAGGTTTACGGCGACGCGGCACGCGGGACGATGATTCAGCGCTACTTTGACACCTCAGCCTTCGCCTTGCCCGCCTTGGGCACGTTTGGCACTTCGAGTCGGAACTATCTATACGGCCCCGGACTGATCAACTTCGACGCTGGCGCTTTCAAGGGCTTCCAGTTCGCCGAAAGAAGGCGGCTTGAGTTCCGTTGGGAGATCTTCAACGCGTTGAATAAGCCGAATTTTGGCAATCCCGTGAACGCGTTCCAGAACGCTGCCTTCGGCCGGATCACGAGCGCTCGTGACCCGCGGATCATGCAGGCGGCGTTAAAGCTCTATTTCTAAGTTGGAACAAAAAGTTCGTACTTTCAAGCAATAGAATCTTCCGTTTCTCCGGGACCGGGTTCTTGGCTCATCCCTATCCGGTCCATACCGCCCCCTTGCGGTTGTCAATAGGAACTTCCTGCTTGGCTCAATACGCAACTTTTCCTTCGGTCGCTACAGGGCGCTAGAACTGACGAACTTCGCCACCGAAAGTCTGATAAGATATCGGCGCACTGAATGTGCCCGGAGCGAACTATGGGAATCCGTTCTGTCTTGCTTGCCATCATGATTGCGACGCCTGCCACCGCGCAATTCTCGTCCGCCGTCCAAGGGACCGTCCTCGATCCCTCGTCGGCCACCGTGCCTAACGCTAAGGTGACGCTAAAAAGCAACCGAACCGGCATCTCCTCGCAAACCGAAACCACCACCTCCGGTTTCTACCGCTTTAGCGCCCTGGCTCCTGGCGATTACGAAGTTACGGTCCTCGCCCCCGGCTTCCGCGCCGCGACCATTAATCTCAATCTCACCACCAGTCAGACCCGCGACCTCAATCTCTCCCTCGAAGTACAGGGCACCGGCGAAACAGTCAGCGTCTCGGCCGAAGCCTCGGTCCTCGACACCGCCGAGTCCCGGCAGCAACTCACCATGGACCAGAGAAAGATTCGCGATCTGCCCCTGCTAAACAACAGTATCTTTTCCCTACTGTCCCTCGCTCCCGGCGTCACTGGGCTGAACGGAGCCTCCGACAATTTCAATCCCGAGTATTTCGCCGGTATGAGCGCCAACGGGGCCAGCCCCCGCGGAAATACCTATAACGTGGATGGGCTCAGTATCACCTCGAACATAACGAACGGCACAGCGAACATGGGCGTCAACCCGGAGGCCGTCGAAGAGCTGACCGTCGAGACCAATACCTTTAAGGCCGAACAAGGGCTAGGCAGCTCGATCGTGGTCTCCGTCACTACCAAGGCGGGAACCAACGCATACCATGGTGCTGCGAACTACTGGTTCACCAATCAAGATATGCGCGCCCGCACCAGCCTGCCGTTCATTGCCCGCTACGCTCCGTTTAAACGCAATAATCTCAGCGGTGCTTTCGGCGGGCCCATTCGCAAGAACCGGACCTTCTTTTTCACCGCCATCGAAGTGCTGCGGCAGACCGACGCGACCGCGAGTAACGTCACCGTCGAAAGCCCCCAATTCGTCAACTGGGCCCGCGCTAACTTCCCGAATACGCTCGGCACCAAGCTGCTCGTCGACTATCCCGCCTCAGTCGTCCCCATCGAAAATCCGAATTTTCGTAACGCCCAACAGGTCATCGGCAACGAATGCGGTACCGCCGCCGCTGCCAACATTCCGTGCGACTTGCCGGTACTCGCCCAAGGCACCTGGAATCGAGCCCCGAAACGAAATGGCTTACAATACAGTTTCCGCGGGGATCAGTACTTTCGGGACGGGAAAGACCGCGTTTTCGGCAGTTTCATCCGGACTGAATCCGATAACCAAAATCTAGTCGCCCGACCCTTCTTTGACAACAACAGCGATCGCTTCGTCAATGCGTTCCAAGCTAACTACACTCATACTTTCCGGCCCTCTCTCCTCAATGAATTCGCCGTGTCCGGCAATCGTGTGCAGGGTTTCAACGGCTTCGATGCCAAGCTCCGCATCCCCACGATCAATGTTCAAGGCACTCTCGGCCTAGGCGTCGGCGGCGGTCTGTTCGTTCAGAACAATTGGAATTGGCGAGACGTCCTCACCTGGGTCAAAGGCACTCACTCCTTGAAGTTCGGAGGGAACTTTTTCTGGGGCAACGATTGGGCCGATTTCCCACAAGGGAACAGTCGCCCCGTCTTTAATTTCAACAATGTCCTGGACCTGGTTCGCGATCAGCCCTTCAGCGGCACCGCCGCATCGCGCGATCCTCTCACCGGGCAACTAAAACGCTATCGCTTCGGCGCGAAAGCGAATACACTCGGGCTCTTCGTCCAGGACGAATGGAAAGTCCGTCCCAATCTGACACTCACTCTAAGCCTTCGCTACGACGATTTCGGCAATGCAAGTGGCATTCAGGATTTTCTCTATTCCAACCTGATCGTCGCTCAAGGGGCCACCTACGTCGACCAATTCAGAAATGCGAAAATCGTACCGCAAAATGCGCAGTTTCCCGGTCGCTTAACCAACAACTGGAGCCCCCGCTTCGGCTACGCCTGGTCCCCCGGCAAATCCCGCAAATGGAGCGTCCGCGGCGGCGTCGGTCTCTATTACGATTGGATCACCCTCGGAGAATCGATTGATCGCGTCAACATCAATCCCCCCAATTTCCTCTTCCCCAACGTGGGTCAACTCCTGCCGATCAAGCCGCTTTTTGCCATCGGCACTTCCGATACTTACCCCTACGGTTTTCCGCTGCCAGCCATTCCCTCCGTGGGCTTAGACCAGCGCGGCGGCTTGGCGGGAGTACAAACCGCCGTGGGCGGCCTCGACCCCAACCTTAAAGCT
Source organism: Acidobacteriota bacterium (assembly GCA_031412835.1). Classification (GTDB taxonomy): domain Bacteria; phylum Acidobacteriota; class Terriglobia; order Bryobacterales; family Bryobacteraceae. The sequence continues at coordinate 5,035 of JANODS010000057.1, forward strand.
CCACGTACCCTGAACTTTCTCATAGGCGTGGAACGGGAACTGCCGGGACGTACCGTCGTCGGCTTGAACTACAGCGGCTCCCGCGCCTCCAATGGCCTCGTCGGGACAGACTTTAACCGCATCGCCGGAGACTTGATCGACGGGCGCCTTGACCGCCTCAATCCCAGCTTTGGAACCATGACCTATATCCTAAACTCCAATTCCATCTCCTATCACGCGCTGATTGCCAGCGTGCGCCGAAGTTTCGGGCGACAAGGAACGATCCAAGGCTCATACACCAACAGCACAACATCAGACTACTATCAGGGCGGCTCCCGCTCCACGGGCGCGGGCAACATACCCGAGCCCTCTCAACTCCGGGCGTATCGCGCCAACTCGGCTTTCGACGTCCGCCACCGAGTCTCCGCCTCCGGCGTCTACCGCTTGCCTACTCCCTTCAAAACTAATCTAATCGCTCGCAACGTTCTCGGCGGTTGGGAGGTGGGCACCACCGTCATCGCGCAAACCGGAACCCCATATTGGATCGTCAACAATGGAGGATTCAACCCGTTCCGCGACGCCTCCGGCCAGATCACCGGCTTCCGTCCCCTCAGTGGAGACTACAACGCGGACGGAGTAAACTTCGATCTTCCCAACGTGCCATCCGGTCTGCCCTCGAGCTTTCCGCGCTCCAGCTTCTTGGGTGCCAACGGAGGACGCGCTGCCATGAACGCAGCCGACTTCACCGCTCCAGCCGTAGGGAGCCAAGGGAATAGCCCGCGCAATGCGTTCCGCCAACCCGGCGTGCTGCAGATAGATTCCAGCGTCGTCAAAAACAATCGCATCCCCTTCCTCGGGGAGGCGGGCAACCTACAATTGAAGTTCGAGTTCTTCAATGTGCTCAATCGGGTCAATCTTGGCAATATCAATTCGAATGTGGCCGATCCTAACTTCGGTCGCATCCTGGGCCAAAATGGAAATGCTGG
>JANODS010000058.1:0-4509 GCA_031412835.1 Acidobacteriota bacterium
CTTCCGGACGACGGACGTAACGGGTGTGGCGAAGTTGCCGGAAGGCACCGAGATGGTGATGCCGGGTGATAACGTTTCGCTTTCAATCGAGCTGATCACGCCCGTCGCCATGGACAAAGGCCTTCGGTTTGCAATTCGTGAAGGTGGCCGCACCGTTGGTGCAGGCACAGTGACCGAAATCGGCATCTAAAGAGCTCCAAGAGGGCTGTCTCGAGAGCCCCGGTTTGGGAACCGGGGCTTTCCTATGTATAATGAGAAGTTTGGGAGTTCAGGATCATGCGCTAAATTATCAAGCTGCAGTGCACCGAGACGAAAGACATTAATTACTACACGACGAAGAACAAGAAGAAAACGACCGAGCGCATCGAACTGATGAAGTATTCGCCGCGCCTACGCCGTCACACCTTGCATCGCGAAGTGAAGTAGTTCACACAGGGGCATAGGCTAACGGTAAACCAGCGGTCTCCAAAACCGCCTTTGTGGGTTCGAATCCCCCTGCCCCTGCCATTCTCTCTTGAAATTAAATAGCCGCAACGAACGAGTTAACTATGGGTACCAAGACCGTCACTCCCGAGCAAAATAGCAGCGGCGCAGGCATTGCCGCGTGGCCGAATATCGCCAAGACCTACGTCGAAGAGTTGAAATTGGAGATGCGCCGCGTCACTTGGCCGAACTGGGAGCAGGTGAAGGCTACGACAGCTGTCGTAATTGCCTCTGTTTTTGTGTTTGCCGCTTACTTTGCGCTGGTCGATTTCTTAATCGGTCGCGGTATCACGCAACTATTCAAGGTGTTGGGTAAATAGATGGCCGAAGAGAACTTTGAGCTTGAGGCGGAAGCCCAGCCCGACGCCGTCCAAGACGGCGAAGTTGCTACTGAAGGCGCGCCTGTGGAAGCGGGCGCCGATGGCGTAGTCGATCTTGCTACCAGCAAGAACTGGTACATTATTCACACCTACTCGGGCTTTGAAAACAAAGTGGCCGAGTCGCTGCGCGGTCGCGCGGTGGCGTTTGGTTTCAATGATCGTTTGGGACAGATTTTGATCCCGACCGAAGAAGTTTTCGAGCTCAAGAACGGCAAGAAGGTCACAAGTAAGCGTTTGCTCTATCCCGGCTACGTGCTGGTCGAAATGGAGATGGACGACGAGCTTTGGCACGCCGTGAAAGACACTCCGCGCGTCACCGGCTTTGTCGGTGGCGGTAATCACCCGGTTCCGCTGACAGCGGACGAGGTGAATTCGATCCTGTATCGGCAGTCTAACGTGGGCGACCGTCCCAAGCCGAAGCTCACTTTCGAGCGCAACGAAACGGTCCGTATCACCGAAGGTCCATTTACGAACTTCTCCGGAAAGGTGGACGATATCAATGCGGAGAAGAATACTCTTCGCGTGATGGTTACCATCTTCGGCCGTTCAACCCCGGTGGAACTTGACTTTGAACAAGTCGAAAAAATTCAATAATCCAAAAATAAGAGCAAATAATGGCAAAGAAAGTCACTGGGCAAGTAAAGTTACAAATTCCGGCAGGTAAGGCCACTCCCGCGCCTCCTGTCGGTACCGCGCTGGGCCCGCAGGGCGTCAACATTATGGAATTCGTGAAGGCCTACAACGCCCGCACGTCGGCTCCGGAAAATGTTGGCCTCATCATCCCGGTCGTCATCACGATCTACTCGGACCGTTCCTTCACCTTCATCACGAAGACCCCGCCCGTCGCGGTTTTGATCAAGAAAGCGATCAAGCTCGATAAGGGCTCGCCGACGCCGAACAAGGTGAAAGTGGGCAAGATCACCCGTGCGCAGATCGCCGATATCGCCAAGATCAAGATGCCGGACCTCAACAGCTTCACCATTGAGTCCGCGATTGCTCAGGTCGAAGGCGCCTGCAAGAGCATGGGCGTAGACATTATCTAAATCCACCTGATACTCTAAGAGAAGTTAGTTTTACATGGGAGGTCGCCACCCGGAATCATTCCGCGGTTGGAGGCCGCTAGGACCAAATACAATATGGCAAAAAAGCAAGGCAAGCAGTATACCGCTGCCGCTAAGCAGATTGAGGCACGTCCTTACAATCTGACTGAAGCGGTGGTGCTCGTCAAAAAAATCAAGTACACGAAGTTTGACGAAACTCTCGAAGTGCATTTGCGCCTCGGAGTAGACCCCAAGCACGCCGACCAAATGGTTCGCGGCACCGTAGTTCTGCCGCACGGCTTGGGAAAGAAAAAGCGCATTCTCGTCATCGCCTCCGGCGACAAGATCCGCGAAGCGCAGGAAGCTGGTGCGGATTTCGTGGGCGGCGAAGAGCTGGTGACCAAGATCATGACCGAGCAATGGCTCGATTATGATGCCGTGATCGCTACGCCCGATATGATGCGCTCGGTTGGTAAGCTTGGCAAGATCCTCGGACCCCGCGGCTTGATGCCGAATCCGAAGACTGGCACCGTTACCACCGACGTCAAGACGGCCATCGAAGAGACCAAGGCTGGCAAGGTTGAATTCCGCGTCGATAAGACCGGCGTCATCCACGCTCCGCTGGGGAAGGTCAGTTTCACCGATGACAAGTTGGTCGACAATGCCAACACGCTCATCCAGGCTGTGTTAAAAGCGAAGCCCGCCGCTGCCAAGGGCAAGTATGTCCGCAGCGTCACCCTCTGCTCCACCATGAGCCCGGGGATTTCGCTCGACGTAACCGAAATGAACGCGATCAAGGTTCAGGCGTAGGAGTAAGAGACCATGAAGAAGAAAGCGGATAAAGTAAAAGATCTGTCATTCCTGCGCGGTGAATTCGAGCAGACCAGCAATATTTTCCTGACGGGTTACGAGAAGATGACCGTGTTGCAGGATTTCAACCTGCGCAAAGTGATCAAGGGTGTCGGCGGTAGCTACAAGGTTGTGAAGAATAATCTGGCGCAAAAGGCCAGTGAAGGTCTCAAAAGCGAGCCGTTGTTCTCGAAGCTTGTCGGCATGAGCGCGGTTGCTTATACGAAGGGCGATGTGGTGGCCTTGGCGAAAGCCTTGACGATCTACGCGAAAACCGTCCCGGCGTTTTCCTTTAAGGCTGGATTGGTGGAAGGCTCCGTGGTCGACGTCAAGTCGATTGGCGAGTTGGCTGCTCTCCCAGCGAAGGAAGAGATCTACTCGAAATTGTTGTATCTCATCAACGCTCCGGCCCAGCGCGTGGTTACGGTTGTCAACGCGACCGGACGGAACCTGGCGGTCGTTATCGACCAGGGCGTCAAAGAAAGCAAGTTTCAGGATTAATCGAATTCCGGGTAGGCTCGCTTCTGTCGGCGAACTTACTCCGCACGAAAGGGCATTTGCCGCGGCAACCAACCTCCTCTCCGAGAGCCGCGGTTAAAGAAGAAACTCAGTTCCGCCGACTTCTACCGGTGTGAGCTCAAGCGCTAAACAGTTAATAATTCAGGAGTTACTACGAAAATGGCAGACATCAACGCAATTGCGGAACAGATCCAGGGCCTCACCCTTCTTGAGGCCTCCCAGCTTGTGAAGCTTCTCGAAGAGAAGCTTGGCGTTTCGGCGGCTGCGGCCACCGCTTCCGCCGCTCCGGCCGCGGCCGCCGCTGCTCCGGCCGTCGAAGAGAAGACCGAGTTCAACGTCATCATCACTGGTGCCGGCGCGAACAAGATCAACGTCATCAAGGCCGTCCGCGAAGTCGTTTCCGGGCTCGGCCTCAAAGAAGCCAAGGATCTGGTTGACAGCGCTCCGAAGGCCGTTAAAGAGGGCGTCAGCAAGGAAGAGGCTGCGACCATCATGAAGAAACTGACGGACGCCGGCGCGACCGTCGAGATCAAGTAGTTTTTGTTCTCCGTTGGACCAGAACCCCCGGCTTCGGCTGGGGGTTTTTTCTTGATATATACTCACTTTCGGTCCTCGCCATGATCAATCGTTTGTCTCTTAGTCTGCTCTTCTTGCTTCCCCTCGCGGTAGCCCAGCGCCCGGCCCCCCTGCCCCCGGTCGTCCTGACCCCCGTCCAGCAACAGCAACTCGACTCGGGCGTCGCTGAACTGGACCGCCTCCTCGGTCAACTCACCGCCAAGCGCGCTGACCCGGCATTGATTGCCGACGTTGCCATCTTCCACAAAGCCGGCCGCATGCTGCAAGAGAATCCCGACGAGTTCTTCGTGCCCGAGGACGTACCCAAACACTTGGCCGTGCTCGATCAAGGTCTAGCGCGGGGGCGCGATTTATTGGCGGGCCGCGCTCCATGGACGACCCAAGCCAAGCGTCGGCTGCACGGCTATGTCTCCGCCCTCGACGGGTCCGTGCAGCCCTACGGCTTGCGCATCCCGGACTCCTACGATGGGACCAAGCCGGTGCGTCTGTACGTCTGGTTGCACGGGCGGGATCAGCGCCTCACCGAAGCCACCTTCCTCGATCGGGCCCAGCGGGTGACGCCTTCCACTTCGAACCCCGCGGACGAAGGCCAGATACAGCTTGATGTCTACGGCCGTTGGAACGGCATTGCGTATCATTGGGCGGGCGAGGCCGACGTCTTC
>JANODS010000059.1:0-3463 GCA_031412835.1 Acidobacteriota bacterium
CCTCTGCCCCGGCCCCACCCGCAACAAACTGAAATCGCTCGTACCCCCGCCGAAGTCGCCCACCAGCAGGGTCTGCGTCTTTGTCAACCGATCCGCATAAAACCCGGCCGCCGCCACCGGTTCCATCGCAAACTCCACCTCATCAAACCCCGCCAGCGCGAACGCCTTTTCCAACCGCTCCACCGCATAGGCATCGTCCGCATCCGTAGCCGCGCCCACAAAACGAACCGGCCGACCGACCCGCGCCCGCTTCACCTCCACCCCAAACTGCCGCTCGGCTTCCCCTCGCAAATCCCGCAGCAAAATCGCGATCAAATCTTCAATCGTGTAGTGCCGCCCGAGCACCTCTGTCGACCGCAAGCTCTTACTCGCCAAGAACGATTTCAACGACTGAATCAGCCGCCCCTTCGCGTCCGCATCCAGATACTGAGTGATCGCCTCCGGCCCCGTCCACCACTGCGCCCGCGCCGCCTTCCGCGACTCCGCGTACAGAATGGACCGGTAGCTCTCCGACCCATCCGAAAACTGCGCCAGCCGAACCTGGCCCCCCACCGCCATCGCGATAGAGCAATTGGTCGTCCCGAAATCGAGTCCAACCATTACTGAGTTAACTTCACTCCCTGCGATAACTTTTCAATCCCGTCCGGGTTCCAGGAGAACCCATAGCCCGGCCCCTCCGGCACCTGAATGTACCCCTCGGCATCAATCACCGGCCGAGTCAAAAACACGTCATCCAAATATGGCTCCGGCGTCAAATACTCCACCCACCGCCCATTGCCCGCCGCCGCCGTCAAATGGAGATCCGCCGCCAAGCCAACCCCCGTATTCCACCCATGCGGCACCACTAGAATGTTATGGTCGTCCGCGTACTGCCCAATCCGATGCTGCTCGGTCAACCCGCCGACCTTCGTTACGTCCGGCTGCAAATAGTCCACCGCCCGCCGTTCAATCCACGGCAAAAACGTCTGCCGCCGCGTCAACACCTCCCCCGCCGCAATCGGCAACCGCGACTGCCGCGTCAGCTCCACATACCCCTCTAAGTCATCCGGCCGCAGCGGCTCCTCGAACCAAGTTACCTCATACGCCGCCAGCATCTCCGCCGTAGTTACTGCCCACTTATACCCATGCGGCCACAACGCGTCCGATCCCCCCGCGTCCACCATCAATTCGCAATCGTCCCCCACCGCCTCGCGCGACTCCCGCACAATCGCCTCGTCCACCTTCGCGTTCTGCCGCCCAAACGGTCCCCACCCAATCTTGAACGCCCGAAAACCTCGCCCGTGCGCCGCTTGCAGCTTATCCCGCATCTTCCCCGGCTCTTCCATCAACATCGACGCGTACGGTTTCACCCGGCTCCGCAGTTTCCCGCCCAACAAGCGATGAATCGGCTGCCCCGTCACCTGTCCCAGCAGATCCCACAACGCCATATCGATTCCTGAAATGGCATGCGTCACACTCCCGCCCCGCCCTTGCCAAAACGTGTTCTGATGCAGCATTTCCGTCGTGGCCGCCGGGTCAATCGCCGATGCGCCCTCGTAAAGCGGCCGCAGCAAATCGAGCGCCGCCTGCACCAAACCCGCCGAAGTATAAACGCTCCCCAGCGCCGTCAACCCGGCGTCCGTCACCACTTCCACCAGCGTCCGCGTCTGTTCCAAGTCCGAAAACCGCGAGGGCCAATCCGCGTAGGCTTTCCCGAACAGGGGAATCGCCCGAATCAATCGAATCCGATGCATAGCCTTTAATTATCCCTGATAACTCGGGTCCAACACCGAAGCCGGCGGCACCTCCCGCGTCTCCGTGAACGAGAAGATCATTTCGTCTGCCAACTGGTCCTCTCCCACGGTTCTCGAAACCGGCGTCAACGTCTGGTCCGGAATCATCTTCCCACAGCCGAACCAGCCGTCCTTGGTGATCCAAACCTCAACGTTAACACCGTCACATCATCCCCCTCGTCCGTCATCCCATCCGAGAAAATCACCAACTGCTTCCGCCCCGCAGTCGACACCGCGTCCATCGCAATTGTCACGTGGCCAAACATCCCAATCACGGTGTTATTCGAAGCCAACTCTTCTCCGTCCAACTCCCCCGCCGGATGGCCGCAGTTGGCATAAAGCAGCGTCTGCTCCGTCCGATCCCAGATCGCGTAGAACAACGTCGCATAGCAAGTCTCCGTCGTGGCCGCGTGGAACAATCGATTGATTTGCGTCAGCAGCACCTGCGGCTGGCTATGGTCTCCGGCCCGGAACAGCGCCTGCAAGTTGGCCATCATCAGCGCCGCTGGAATCCCTTTGCCCGAAACATCGGCCAACACAAAAGCCAACCGATCTTCACGCAGCACGAAGAAGTCGTAGTAGTCGCCGCCCACTTCATGAGCCGGTTCGAACCGCACGTCAATCGCAACGCCGCTCATCGCCGGCGGTGCGGCCAGCAGCCTCTGCTGCACTTTCCGTGCCAACTCCAGCTCTGCTTCCTTAGCTCGTTTCTTCTGTAAGTGCGCGTCGACTTTCTCCAGCAGATGCTGGTTATCAAACGGCTTGGTCAGGAAGTCCACGGCCCCGCGCTGCATCGCTTGGACGGTCAACTCAATATCGCCCCAAGCGGTCATCGCGATCACCGGTGCCCCGCCGCGCAACTCGCCAATCAACGCCAGCCCCTCCGCTCCCGAGGTAGTGTCCCGCGTGAAGTTCATATCAGTTAGGATTAAGTCATATTTTGTCGCCGCCACGGCCTCCCGCGCCGCCCCCGGCGATTCCACCGTCTTCACCCGATGGCCCGCCCCCCGGAGCAGCAGGCTCAGAGCCAGTAAGATGTCCGGGTTGTCATCGCAAGCAAGGATAAGAGCTGACACAGTATGAGTACCTTTCATCCTACCGGACCCGCGCTCCTCCTCCTCGCCTCGACACTCTTCGCCCAACTTTCCGAGCGGGACATCGCTCTCAACAATTCCCTCGCCGCCGATATCCGCCTTCAATCCCCCACCCTCGCCCATCCCGATCTAGGCACCTACGTCCACGCGGTTCTCCACCGCCTCCTCCCCGGCTCAACGGTCGCTGTCGAAGTTATCCGTTCCGACTCTACCGAACCGGTCCCGCTCCGAGGCGGGCCCATCTTCATTCCCACCCGCCTCCTCCTCACCGCCCGCTCCGAAGCCGAGTTCGCCGCCGTTCTCGCTCACGCCCTCGCGCACTCCACCCAACTGCCCAGTACTAATAGAGTCGTATTCCCCCTTCACGACGATGCCCAATACGGGTTACCCCTCGGCTACCAAGTCGCCCGCCAGGCAAGCGAACTCGCCGCCGACCGCCAAGCCGTTGAACTCTCCCAACGCGCCGGGTTCCCCCCGGCCGCCCTTGGCGAATACCTCCGTCGCGTCCTCCCCTCGAACAGCCCCCGACTCCCCAATCTCCCGCCGCCCGAAGACGAAGAACTCGTCCGGACGGATGATGCGGTGATCGGCCACGCG
>JANODS010000060.1:0-5899 GCA_031412835.1 Acidobacteriota bacterium
TATTGCCTTGGAGCTACTCTCGAAGCTCGCTTTTCCCTGCCTCCAACACTTAACCCTTTGTTCGACCGAAGCCACCTCCGCTTGGCTAACCACCTTAGCCAATAAACCCTTCTGGCGGCAGTTGCGAACCGTCAAAGCCTCCTTCTTTCGTATCGAATCCGCCGTTGATTGGGCCAAACTGTGGGCCCCTGCAGACCTCCAGTTCGAAGAGATTCGACTCAATTGCACAGAAACGGAACCCGCGATGGCGCTCGTCCGCTCACCGCTTCCCCGCCTGCGGACTCTCGCCCTTTCTGGAGTCGTCCGCGACCCTATCCTCCTCGCCCTTGCTTCCGCCAGCCTTCCCGCCCTCAGAGACCTCGATCTGCGTCGCACCTCCATCACTCCCGGTGCCCTGAAAGCTTTCGTCGCTACCCCCAAGCCCGGCCTACCCCGCCTCGAGCGTCTCGGATTCGATTTTGCCAGCGATCGTCGCGAAGACTATCGCGATTGGAACGGTGCCGTCGTCGACTGGGGCTACGAACGAATGACCGCGCAGGAACTCAATGATTTCTTCCTGGCCAACAGCTCGCTCCAACTACTGCCTGAGTGATTCGCGATATCCTTGCAGGCGATCCCATGCGCCTGCTTTTCTTTCTCGCCACCTGTTCCCTCGCCGCCGAGCTACCCATCCCGGACGACGTCGTCCTCTCCCGAAACGTCGCGTTTGCCAACATCACCCACGACAAACTCGGCATGGACATCGTCCGTCCCAAAGCCCCCGGCAACCATCCCGGCGTGGTCCTCATCCACGGTGGTGGCTTCAGCGGCGGCAATCGCGAAAGCTATCTCCCCCTCGCCATCCGCCTCGCCCAGAACGGCTATGTCGCTGCCACCGTCTCCTACCGTCTCACGCCTCACTACCAATTCCCCCTCCCGCTCCACGACGTGAAATCCGCCGTCCGCTTCCTCCGCGCCAACGCGGCCAAGTACAACCTCGATCCCGCCCATATGGGTGCCATCGGCGTCTCCGCCGGGGCCACTTGGGCCCAGTTCCTCGCCATCTCCCGCAACGTCCCCGCGCTCGAAGGAAAAGGCCCTCATCTCGATCAATCCAGCAGCGTCGATTGCGCCGTTAGCTTCTACGGGCGCTCCGATTTGCGCCGCTCGTACGAAGGCAGTCGCAACGCCGCCGAGGCCGTTCCGCCCCTGGTCGGCGGTGATCGCCAAAACGCCCTCGACGCCCATCTCCGCGCCAGCCCCTTGAACTGGATCAACCCAGACTCCGCCCCCATCCTCGCCATCCATGGAACCCGGGACCAGAACGTCCCTTACGAACAATCGCTATTCCTTGTTGAGCGTCTCAAGTCAGTCGGAGTTGAAGCCGAACTCGAAACCATTGCCGAAGCCGGCCACGGCTTTAAGGGGGCTGACGAAGAACGCGCCATCGTCCGCACCCTCGACTTCCTCAAGCGCAAGCTTAAACCAAAGGTGATCGAAACCCGTCGCCTCATGGTCACCGACCACGGCCCAGGGGCCGAAATCCTCGCCGTCTCCTGGCCTTCCGGGCGTGTCCTCTGGCGCCGTCCCAACCATCGCGGCACCGAAGTTTCTGTCCTCCCCAACGGCCACGTTCTCTACATCGAGGACCCAAAAAGCCTCGTCACCGAACTCGACGCCAACCAACAGGTTGTGTGGCAATACAAGGCTCCGCCGGGGTCCAACCTCGTCAGCGCCCAGCGTCTCTCCACGGGCAACACGCTGCTTGTCGACGACATCGCCGCCAAAATCTTCGAGGTCACCCCGACCGGCGCGATCGGCTGGAGCGTCGAAAAGCCCGAGTTCAAAGGGCAGGCCATGCGCCGCGCACGCCGAACGGCCTCCGGCACCACGCTCGTTCCTATTCAGATACCTGGTCTAATCCTCGAGATTGACTCCTCCGGAAAAGTTCTCCAACGACTCGAATTCCCGAAGCGAATGCCTGCTCACGCCATGCCGCTCCCGGACGGCGGCATGCTGATCGGTCTCGCCGGCCCCGGCGAAGTTCGTCATGTGGACGCGGCCGGAAAAAGTGTCAAGACCTTTGGCGGCCTCAACCCAGCGGCTCGCATGGCCTGGACCAGCGCCTTCGCTCCGACGCCGGAGGGAGGCCTCATCGTCGCTGACTACATGGGCTTCCGCATCGTTGAGTTCGACGCTGCTGGAAAAATCATCCACCAGGTCAAGAACCTCCCTTGGGCAATGACCACGCTCGCCCTGCTACCCTAATCCAACCTGTCATCGGTCCGTCGCAGTTCGCCCCGTGGCAAAGCCCTGCGTCAGCCCGGCCTCTCCAAAGTCCGTCCGCAAAATTCTCCCGCCCGCTCGGCGAAACAGACCCCGAGGAGTTGAACAACGTGCCGTCGTCCCCACTCCGCGCAACAGTAGGTGAACTCCGCCACTACGGTGCCACTGAGTCGCCGCCGATGTTCCCGCGATCTCGGGTAGTGGCGGGTCGGGTTAAAAAGGTCATACCGGTCAAAAATTCAAACGCTTTCATCGTTGATTTCGTAGGGTCTCGCCCTGATCGGCGACAAGTGGACCTCCGCCGCACCAATGCTTGGATCGCTTTAGGCGGCGGCCTTCCGCATGTAGTCGAGGCAACGCTTCATTTCCGCAACTGTGTCCACAGCCTTGTATTCGTACTCGATGTTTGCGGGAATCTGGGATTTGTGTTGCTTCAGCCATTGTAGGGTGGCTTTGATGGGGGTGTCGCCTTCTCCAAACACTACATTGGGTCCCTGGTCTTTCCGGCGATCCTTAATGTGCAGAGTTACGATCCGTTTGTGCCACTGGTTCAGGAAGCCAACCGGGTCGAAATTCGCCGCTGTGAAGTGACCGATGTCGAGATTGATGCAAAGATACTTGCTCATTCCATTCATGGCGGCCAGGAAATTCTCCGGAGTCGCGAACTCGTTGGCCACGACGCGCGAATGGTTGTGCATGCCGACCCGAATCTTCGCTTTCTTGGCAAATGGGTCAACTCGCTTGGCCGTCGAGACATTCGAAGATGCCGTGATTACCTTCGCGCCGAGAGCCGTCGCGAACTCGAAGCCGCGCGCAATCTCGGGATCGGTGAAGTCCTCACGAAACGAATAGTTGTAGGCGTGGATGGTGATGCCGTTGTCGTTGAATTTCTTGCGGATGTCTGTGAAGTGACTCAGGGGCACGGTGAGCCGCCATTTGCGAACCTCCTCGCGGTCTACTCGGCCGGAAAAGGGTTCGGCATGGCCAGACCACATCTCAACGGTGTCAATTTCGAGTTCCTTCAGGGCGAGGATCGCCTTGTCGGCGTTCCGGTCTCGAAGGGAGTAGGTCTGCACTCCCATGACGACGCCCGAAGTGGCGGGCTTGGCGATGAGTGCGCTTGCGGCCAACAAGCTGGAGAAAGTTCGACGGGTATACATAAGACATGGTCAGTCTACCATCAATAGCGGCCCGTCGCTGTTCGCGTGCGTTCCCTACTTCGCACGAAAAAAAGCGGGGTGGAACTCCCTACTTCGGCCCAACCGGGCGTCGATGAATGACGATCCGGTCCATCTGTTCAACGGCCTGTTCGACGGCTTGGCGGCGGCCCAGCGAGACGGGGGCGAAATGGACGACGGGGAGGTCGAGGACTTTGCCAAAGAGCTTGGCGGCGAAACGGGAGTCGTTGTGAAGCAGGTAACCGCCTGGCTTGAGGGACAGGGCGAGGCAGGCAAGGGCGGTGAAGAGGCTGCGGTCATCACAGTAAACGAGAACGTTGGTGATGACGGCGAGGTCGTAGGTGGCGAGGGCGGGGATCTGGGTGGTGATGTCGGCCGCGATGGCGCAGCGTTTGGATTGACGGAGGAAGGCGAGGACCTCGGGACGAACATCGACGCAATCGAGGCGGGTATCGGGGCCGAGCAGGGCGAGGAGTCGATCTACTTGGGGTTGGGCGAGGGGAGCGTCGTCGGAGAAGCTTTCCCGGCGGGTGACATCGAGGCCTGGGCCGACGAGGAGGGCGCTTCGAGGAGTTGGCCGCAGATGGGGCCAAGCGGCGTCGAGCGTGGCGGTATTGGCCGTGGCGGTGTCGCTGCTGAGGCCTCGGCGTTGGTAGAGCGCGTCTAGATCGGTTTGATCCTTCGCTTGATTGAGTCGCTCGCTGAGGAAGTTGAGCGTGTGGCGGTAGCAAGCGGCGAGAGACCAACGCGGCGCCCGTTGACGGTACAGATCGACGAGAAGCGTGTGGCGGGTGCCCAGTGGTTGATGGAGGGACGCGGTGAAGGCCGTTAAACGGGCCTCGACGGCGGCGTTGGGCGCAAGAATACCGCGCTTCGCCAAGGCTAGCGGCTGCAGCGGAGGCAGGGCGGTAAAGCGGCTCGATTGGAGGGCGTAATAGGTGATTGCCTCAGCCGTGCCATCGGAGATTCTGGTGTCCAAGGCCGCGCTCTGCGAGGCGATGTAAACGGGCCAAGAGGAGGGCGAAAGGCTGAGATCACGAGCGATGGGACCGGCTGCAGGGGGAAGATCCGAGTACGCAAGGGGACGAGCGGGGGCGGCGGGGCAAGGCCAAAGGGGCGTAGTTAGGGCAGCGAGCCAGCGACGGCGGGAGCACATTCGCCGTTAGCGTAGCAGAGAAACGTGGGGCGGAGCGCGGTTGCGGCTCCGCCCGAAGTTTGAACATCGGAGTTGGGTCGGGGGCCGGTTGAAACCTAGTTAAAAAACTCGCCGATTTCGCGGGCGACGCCCCGGGCTTCCAGATGGATCAGTCCGGCGTTGCAGCCAGCCGGCCCGATGACAGCGAGCACACCTTTGGCTCCCGCCGAGTACAGGAATATCTGCCCGTCGTGACCGCCAACGGTAATCTCTTCAAATTGGCCTGCGCTGAGGCTATCGCTAACCCGGCGGCCGAGGCTGGAGGCCGCGGCGGCCATGGCGGCGACGCGATTGGCGTCGGCTCCATTAGAGAGCGAGTGCGCGATGGGAAGCCCCTCGGAGGAGGCGACCAGCACGCCGCGCAGTTCCGGAATTGCCGTCCGGAGATTATCCACGCTCTTCTGAAACACGTCTACTTTACCCATTTTAAAACTCCTCGAACCAGTTCACCGGCTCTATCAATGAATCCATCGTCGGAATCGGTAGATACTTTAGACCGAGCCGAAGAATGCTAAGGTATTTTGTTTCCTTCCGGGGATCGAGAGGAACCCAGGAAAAGCCCTTAGAGCCTTCTAAGAAATCTCGCTCGGCGCAATCGGAAATAGGTAATTTGCCGTCTGGTTCGAAAACTCTGGTGCCATTACTATTATCCCAGAGGGAAAGACATCGAATGCGTTGCCTGCAGTGTGGCGTGGAAATGGCGCTTCTCAAAAAGCTTCGGAATTCCACCGAATTCTGTTCGGAAGATTGCGGCCGGAAGTACCAGGACGAATCGAACCAACTGGCGGTGAGCCGGTTGATGCAGCAGCGCAAGCCAAAAGCGGCGCGGGCGGCGGCTTCGGTGGGTCGGTATGGTGAGGCTTCGTCGGTTTCGACTACAGTAATGGCGGATTCCGAGCCTCCGCTCGGAGAATTCTTACCCCAGAAAGTATGGGCGATCTTGGAAGCTCATCCCGTTTCGTCCAAAGTTGATTGGCAGCTCCGCAAGTGCAGCCAAGTAATTCCGACGTTGGCCGATGAGGCGAGGACTTCGATGTTGGCACTGGCCTTCGCGAGTATCAACGATACCTATGGCGCGCGGGGGCCCCGGGTGGCATTGATCGACGACTATCTTCTGGCAGAGCCGAGCTCCCTTTGGCCGTTGAACGCGGATCGTCAGCCCTTGCAGGCCTATCTGCCGGCGGTGGGCCAAGGGTGGAGCGCCCGTTGGCCGGAGCACTGGAACGGGAAGCTCTCGATCGCGGCGGTCGAAGGCGAGGAT
>JANODS010000061.1:0-2554 GCA_031412835.1 Acidobacteriota bacterium
AGCGGTGTCCCCTCCCCCCCTTTCCACAGTAGCGAATACGGGTCCGTGTGTCACCAAGGGCATGGAATCAACCCTCTGCGGTGCCCCGTCCGTTACGCGGCATCCCGCCCCGCGGAACCGTAGGGAAGGACTGTAAGAAAACGGACGACCCTCCTCACCCACCCCTACTCGTGCGCCTGGAGCTTAATCTCTGCAATCAAATTTTCAATCCCGGCGAACGTATGCATCGCAATATTATGCCGTTCGAAAACAGCCAGAGCGGACTTCCGTTCCACCTCTTGATCGGGTGAAAAGTTCCCCACCACGATCAGGTTCAATTCGCCATACTCTGGGTCCGTATACTCCGCCAGAAACTGCCCTTCCACCGCGTGAATGCTGGCCCGGTTAAACACCGAAGAGGGCGTATGTCCCTCAAACTGCACCGCCTCAATAAGATTTAGCCGTCCATTCCGGTACGCGAAGGGAGCCTTAAACGGTTTAGGTAGGGTTGGCGGATGAACCGTCACGCTCGACTGCATCAACCTTTCAATCCCGGCATCCCGAAAACGGGCCCCCAGTTCACGGCAGATCTGCTTTGCCGCGCCGTGTTTGGCTGGATCCTGGGCACCAACGAGACGAAGAAAAAGGTCCTGCAAATCCCGCGCCGGATCTTCAACTTTTACTTGGCGAGGCGGCGTCAAGCGGAAGGCGCCAGCCCGTTTGGCGACGAAAGACTCAAAGCCCGCCAAGTCCGAAAACTCCTGTTCCTGGCTCCTAAAACGGGCCTCCAGGGCGATTCGCTGCATTTCGACGAACTCCCAGTCTTGTTTTCCGAAGAGCTGCTGCACCCGCGTTTTCCGGCGGCCAAATCGCGTCTGCAGAAACGGAACATCCGGACAAAAAAGCGCGACCCCAATGTTTACCGCCTCTAACCGCGAAGGGTCAGGGCAGAATTGAATGATCGAATAGTAGCCCCGTGTCGTTGCTTGCATAACTGTACCTCTCAGTCTATCCATTCGGAAACCCATTCGGCTAAGCCAGGAGCCGACTTGCCGAGAAACAAACCGTGCTCGCTCGCAAATAAACTCTACCCACGCATCGCGACCTCATCAAACGCGGCAAATACCCCGATGTCATCCTCCCCATGTGCGTCATCCGCCGCATGGACGCCGTTCTCGAGCTCACCAAACAAACAGTCCTGGAAACCAAATCCGTGCTCGACCAGGCCCAAATCATGGAACAGCGCGCCGCCCTCTGCGATGCCGCAGGCCAAGCCTTTTACAATACCTCCAAGTTCACCTTCCGCGATCTGAAATCCCGGGCCAGCCAGCAGCAACTCCTCGCCAACTTCGAAGACTACCTCAACGGCTTCTCCCCAACGTCCAGGACATTCTCGAAAACTTCAAATTCCGCAACCAACTCCAAACCCTCTCCAAAGCCGACGCCATCGGCACCCTCATCCATCTGTCGGGACTCGGCATGTCCAAGGATGTAATTCCGTGGCGGCAAAGCGACTTCGAAACACGTGCGGCCTATGTCCGCGCATCCCTTCCCGCGACTGTGATCCGCGAGGGGCGGTTGCTCTATGAGTCCACGTGAGGCACTCGTTTCGGAGACGAGGCAGTGGCTTGAGCGAGCTCAGGCCGACTCGCATGCCTGCGCCGCCCTGATCGCGGCGGGTTTGGCAGCTGAAGCGCTCTTTCATGCACAACAGTGGCCGAAAAAGCGATGAAAGCAGTTCTCACCTGGCATCAGTTCCGTTCCGAAAGACCCACGACTTGGACGAATTGAGACAAGTTTGCCTGCCGCTTGCGGGTTCCGCCGCCATTCACCTGACTGGCATCGAGCGGCTATCCCACTATGCTTGGCGATTCCGTTATCCCGGTGCCCCACATGCTCCTGAGCCGTTCGAGGCCTAAGCCGCCGAACAAGTGGCCGGACAATTGCTGAAGGCCGTGGCCGACCGCCTCGAACTGCAATTCCCCAATTCGGATGTCGCCGCGAGCGAGGCGGGTAGCGAGTAAAGTAGACAGGTAACCGCAACCGGGTGCGAACAAATCCGCGGCCAACGCTGCGGATTCCGAGCGATGTCGATCAGATTCCGAAGTGATGCCGATCAATATTCCGAACTGAAGCCGATCACTCCTACGGCTGTCGTTCGGAATGCTGATCGGCATGGGATTGGAGCAATCCGGCGAGAGCGCGATGGAGCTGAAAGGCGTGCGCAGCCCGTGGCCGTGCTTGCGGCTTTGCGCAGGTCTGTCGCCGCCCTCGTGCTATTCGGCCCGATCCCCAGCGGTATGATTTTAGTATGACCAAATCGAAGATTGCCATCAGCCTGCCCACGGATCAACTGGCGAGAGTCCGCCGGGAAGTCCGAGATGGACGGGCCGATTCAGTTTCGGGCTATATTGCCAGGGCCCCAGAGGAACAAGGGAAGCGCGAGTCTCTCCGGGCACTGCTGCGGGATCTGACCGAACAATTTGGTAAGCCGACGAGCGAGGACATCGAATGGGCAGAACGCGCACTCGCACCGCGGCGGGGATAGTGCTGGATGCCGGCGCACTTATCGCCC
>JANODS010000062.1:0-2885 GCA_031412835.1 Acidobacteriota bacterium
CGCCGCCGCCCGGTTCCGCATCAACACCATCCGCGCCGACGGCGCCAGGGACCGCTGCCGACTCGTACGCCAGAAGTCACTGTCCATCACGGCTGGGCCGGAGTTGGAGAGCCGAATCCGTGGCGGGAAGCAGGGACAGCGGGTGCAAGCGACTCACCTTCGATCCCCACTATCCCGCGCAGATCGGGCCGCTGTCGTGCCACTTTCGGAGATTGAGATGATTTAGCGAAGCAGCACCGCGAGAATCGTGCTTCGTACGCTCCGCCCATCTCGCCCGTGCCCAGCGGGCGGTACTGGTCGAGGGATGAACCAGGGGCGAGGTGGAACGGATCATTCGCCATGACTGGTTAGGATTGCTTTTGATGTTTAACCTTGCTCCTCACAACTTCCCCCACAGGAAACCAGTGGGAGCGCCACCGCCAAATCGGACGTATGTGAATGGATTTGGAATGGCTTCGCCCCATCAGTGCAATGCTCGATGCAACCCGCCGCAACCCGCTGGGCAAACGCTCGCGCAGCGGCAATCGCCGACTCGCGGACGCCCGGCATGGACTCGATGTCAGCCCGCCACCGGCGATCCTCCTCGCGCCCCATGAAAATCGAAACTGAGTCGATTGTGGTGGTTCCCATTCGTTCGTCGATCTCATTGTAGTGTCTCGAACGCTGGAGCCGGATCCCTTTGGTCACGGCGTCTTCCACCCGAAGAAATTGCGACTCTAGCTTCGGCATTCGCGATTCATCGATTGACGGATTGCCGATCATCTCGACAAAAGGTCAACTTCCCACAAAGGTGACCTTAACCGCTGGGCAGGGATACTACTCTACTTGATGGTTCCCGGTTGCTCCTGGAGCGCCGTATACTGGGTCTAGAATCATGGAAATATCGGTAACTTCGCAAGAGGCGACCCTGCTCACCGCATTTCGCAGACTAGCGCCCGACGCCGCTGGCGAATTGACGCGACTAATCGAGCGGCTCGGCGCGGTAGCACCGGAGCGCAAGATCGACTGGTCCGATTCGTGGTCCGATGAGGACTTGAAGGAGTTCCGCGCCGCTTCGCTTCGAAGACTGGATGCGAACGAAGCAGAGGAAGCGGGTTGAAGCCAGGCGACGTTGTGGTCGGGGTCCTGGAAGGCGCGGTAGAAACGAAAGTCCGGCCTGCGGTTGTCATCGCTAGCACCGCCTATTTGGCAGAACGCCCTGACGTCCTCGTGGGAATTCTGACAACGCGATTACCAAGGCCTCCTGCGTCGTCTGATTACGCCCTTCGAGATTGGAGGGTGGCGGGGCTCCGCGCGGAGTCTTTCTTTCGTGCGTATGTGCTGACGGTGCATCGTTCAGAGCTCACCATCATCGGCCACCTCAGCGATCACGACTGGAACAACGTGAAGCTGTGCGTGGGCAACGCGATTGCCAAGTAGAAGCCGCTTTCGAAATCCGGCTGTTTGGCGAACGCCGCCTCCACGCGACTCTTTGAACCTAGCTCGAGCGCCCGTACTTCGTCACGCAGGCTTGTCGTTAATGGAGGAGTTCTACAAGTTGCTGAAGGAACCGGGCCAGTCAAAGGTGGAGGCGTTGCGGATGGCAAAGTCGGCGATGAAGGATCAGAGCCGGGCGGAGTGGGAGTGGGCGGTCTTTGTTCTATATGGAGACCCGGGTCCGCTGGGACGGTAGGTACTGACGGATGGGGCGACCTCAGACACGAACAAGCGAAATCGGTTCGCGTTGAACATCTTCATTGTTCTAAAAGTACCGCCTCCGACCCTTGGTATAGCGATCACTTAGCTCCGTCGTCGCCGAGCGTTTCCGGTTCCGGGCCCACGCTCCAGCCGCCGCCATTAGGACCGCTCAAGCTTTGGCACCCTACATCCGCGCCGACGATCGCCAAAGCGGAAGACAGCCTTCGCCGTTACCGCAACACGTTCCATGAATTGGCCAAGTAATCGAACCCGTTTGGGCCGACCAGAGTGAGCTTGCTGGATTTCAGTTCAGCGATAGAATGAGATTGGATGACAATCAACGTCGAGTTGCAGGACGAGCAGGCTGTGCGCTTGGACCGGTTTGCCAATGGACTTCGCAAGAGCCGCGGCGAAGCCACGGCCCAATTGATCGAAGAAGGATTGCAGCATGCCGAGTTTCCGGCAATTGAGTTCCGGGATTCATCTGTCGGCCGCGAAGCCTGCGTCATAGGTTCGCGCTTGGCCGTCTGGGAAGTCTTGATGATCGCCGAAGGGTACGAATTGGAGGTTCGCAAGACCGCTCAGCACCTTCAGCTTGACCACGACCACGTTTCCCAAGCGCTTCACTACGCCTCGGCGTTTGAATCCGAGGTACGCCGCGAGCTAGACGAGAACCGAGCGGTCACGCCGGAGAAGCAGCGCGTTTCCCTGCCACCTGGAGTTTGGGTCGAAATCCGGTAGATGTTGCGATTCCTGCTCGACGAGCATATATCACCAGCGGTCTGCTCGATAGTCCGTGTCCGACGCAGCCAGATCTCAATCGAGTCGCTGCTCGAATGGCGAGGCGGGGTACACTCTCGTCACCCATGATCTCCGTACGATTCCTTCTCCCTTACTGGCATGGGAAGCGAAGGGACTAGAGCATCAAGGCGTCGTCTTCCTTGATGGGCGCACCTATCGTCCGCAAGACTTTACCGGAATCGCCGACGCACTCGTTCGGATTTCGGATGATTTGAGCACGTTCGAGTGGACAGACCGTGTCGCCTTCGCATCCCGGCCGACGGCACCGAGCTAACATCTGTTGATTCCTCATCCTGTATCCTCGATCACCGTTCCGGGCACATAAGCCCGACCCCGGGTGGGGCGCGCGGGGACATCGAGGCCCAGCACGCCGCCAAGGCTCATCTACCGCCCAAACACTCCAAAAC
>JANODS010000063.1:0-2368 GCA_031412835.1 Acidobacteriota bacterium
GCTGAACTTCCGCCTCCACTACGGCTGGGACGTCGGCTCTTCGCCCGCCGCCCCCCTCGGACTCGAAGCCCCGGACCGTGCCGCCCTCCTCGACGCTGACTTCGCCAAACTCGCGGCCTCCGGCTTCCGCGTCGTCCGCTGGTTCGTTTTTTGCGACGGTCGCAATGGGATCCGGTTCACCGGGGAGAAGCCCGCCGGTCTTGAGCCCTGCGTCGCCCCCGCTCTCCGCGAAGCGCTCGCCGCCGCCGCCCGCCACGGCATCTCCATCCTCTTCGTCCTGCTCGATCACACCTTCGCCTTCGACCCCGTCCCCATCCCGGGAACCAGCATGATCAAGCAAGGCCACGGCCACGCCCTCAGCCATCCCGATCTTTTCGAAGCCCTCATCGGCAATGTATTCCTTCCCTTTTGGGACCTCATCGCCGATCATCCCAACGTCCTGGGTTACGAGCTCATCAACGAGCCAGAAATGGTCATGCGCCGACGCGAGAACTGGTTCTCCACTCCCTCCGGGGTCGGCTGCCTCAACGTCCCCGATGCCCATCAGCTTTCCTTTGAGACGATGTCTGATCGCCTCGTGCGCACCCGCGAAGCCGTCCACCAAGCCACCCGAGCCCAGTTCTCCATCGGCAGTATGACCGGCCGCTGGATGGGCCGCTGGGCCCCGCTTCTCGACCCCGCCCGCGACTTCCTAACCTTTCACTACTATGGCGACGAACCCGATTTCCCCCGCCTCCTCGAGGAGCGCATCGTCCCCCATGCCGAACGCTTCGCCGTCGGCCTCAGCGAGTTCTATCCCCAGGGTGCCACCTGCATCCCTCCCGGCCACTCCGGCTGGCCCAATCTCTCGGCCCCCGAATTCTTCCGCCACGCCGCCGCGGCCGGCCTTCAATTGGCCATGCCTTGGGTCTGGCGTCCCGGCGTCAACGACCCCGGCGAAATTCCCCTCGAAGAGTGCCGCGCAGTTTCGCGCCAGCTGCATCATAATGGCAGCTATGGCCGCTCCTCGCTTGTGCATGCATCGTAGAAAATTTCTCGCGACGCTCTCTGCCGCGCCGCTCGCCCTGTCCTCTTGCGTCTCCTCGAAAGCGGAGCTCAGCAAACTGGGTATTCCGGGTTTGTTCAAAGGGCGCGTCGTCGCCGTCGAACACGCAGGGTCCATTATTCAAGGCGCATACCAAGCCGAGCCCGTCCGGGACATGCTCCCGCCGCGGCATGGTCGGCCTCACTGGCTCTGACGACTGGCAGAGCGCTTGGAAGCTTTTCTTCCAGCCCGGCGACGTCGTCGGAATCAAGCTCAATCCCGTCGGTCGGCCCCACATCATCTCCGCCCCCGAGGTCGTTCGCGAAATCATCGCCAGTCTGAACGCGATCGGCATCCCGGCGCAGGACATCGTCTGCTACGACCGCTATCGTACCGAGTTCTTGCAAGCTGGCTTCGACAAATGGCTCCCGGAAAAGGTTCGCTGGACCCACGCCGCCGAAAAGTATGAAGAGGTTCAGCAGGCCATTGAGGGCTACGACCCCGATCACTACATGGAGATGTCGCTCGTCCTTCCCGGTCAGGATTCGGCGTCTTTAACGGCTCGCCGCTCGTATGCTTCGCGCTTCATCACCAAGGACGTCAACAAGCTCATCAACCTTTGTCTGTTGAAGGACCACCAGTCCGCCGGCATCACGATGGCGCTCAAGAACCTCTCCCACGGCCTTGTCAACAATGTGTGCCGCAGCCATGCCACGACGACGCTAAACGCTTGTGGAGCCTTTATCCCCGCCTCGGCTTCCATTCCGATCATTCGGAATAAGACGGTTCTCAACATCATGGACGGCATCAAGGGCCTCTATCATGGTGGTCCCAGCGGCAAGCCGCAGTTCGTTTGGGAGCACAAGAAGATGTATTTTGCGACCGACCCGGTGGCGATGGATCACGTCGGATGGCGGGTGATCGACGAAAAGCGGGTCGCGGTTGGCATGAAGAAGCTCGTGGAGGACATCCCGGACAACTTCAGCCATTTCACGCACCGCCAGCCGGAGCACGTGGAAATTGCGGGTGCTTTGGGCCTTGGGGAGTGGGATTGGGCAAAAATCGACCGTCGAGAGATACGTTTAGCGTAGAGTCTTTGGTATCCTATCCATTGAGCCCGTGAGTCGGTAGCTCAGTTGGTAGAGCATCGCACTTTTAATGCGGTGGTCGCGGGTTCGAGCCCCGCCCGACTCACCATTCATCATGCGCTAGGATAAAAACATGATGGTCGAACTAAAGCCAGAAACTGAACGTCTCGTCCTCGAAGAAATCCAAAATGGGCATTTCTTGTCGATAGACGAGATGATCGAATCGGCTGTCCGCGAGCGCCGCTTGGATTCGCGT
>JANODS010000064.1:0-8688 GCA_031412835.1 Acidobacteriota bacterium
GTCGGCGGGGTTGCTCGTATTGGGGGCGACGGGGCTGTATTTATGGATTGTGCGGAATAAGGAGCGGAAATTGGGGATCGTGCTGTTGGTGTTGGGCTTGGCGTGGGGGATGGGCACAATTGTCGCGATGCGTATAGCCTAGGGCTATGCGATTGCTCTTGCTGCTGAGTGCGGGAATGGCTTGGGCACAGCCGTTTCCGGGGACGTTGCCGTTGACGCGGACCGGGGATTTGAGCCGGGAGATGCTGCGGGAGATGGACGCGTATTTGACGCGGTCGGCGGTGAAAGCGCGGGATGCGGTGCTGACGCCGGGCGAGGTGCGGGAGCGGATTGGGCTACGCGATGCGAGGGTTCGTTTTGCGGAGCCGGAGTTGAAGGCGCTGCGGAAGACGGCGACGCATGAGGTTTTTACGGCTCGGTGGCCGGTGGTGGAGGGAGTGGAGGCGGAGGGTCTAGTATATCGGCCGGTGGGGGCGGCGACCCGTTGTTGGATTGCGCTGCACGCGGTGGAGGCGCCGGGGGCGGGGGAGTTGGTGATGGTGCCGTCGCAGATTGGCGTCGAGCCGGTGGGGAAGGGGAGGCATCCGCAGCGGGAGCATTTGTACCGGATGGCGTATCCAGCGGGGCGCCATGTGTTGGGATTTGAAGTGCAGAAAGTTTTGGCGGCGGTGGACTACTGCGTGGGGCGGGGGTTGGCGGTGCGGGTGACGGGGCACGGGGAGGGAGGGCTGGTGGCGCTCTATAGCACTTATGTGGATGAACGGATTGGGTCGGGGGTGGTGGGGGGCGTGCGGGGGTTGGCGGAGAACGGGTGGCAGGAGCCGTTGGAGCACAACCTATGGAAGATTGCGGCGCGGCCGGTTTCGACGCGGGTAAACCTGGAGCCGGACGCGGTGGCGCCGGGGGCGGGGCCGGTGGCATCGGAGCGGGAGTTTGGGCAGTGGGTGGAGTTTTGTCAGAAGCTGATGCGGCAGGCGGAGAGGCGACGGGGGGAGTTTTGGGCCAAGGCGGATCTATCGTCGCCGGAGGCTTGGGCGAAGACCCGGGGGCCGTATTTGGAGCACTACGAACAAGAGATTATTGGGAAGATTGCGACTGCGCCGGGTGTTCCCCGGGTGGAGACGCGGCGGATCTACGACACGGTGGACTATACGGGATATGAGATTTATGTGCCGCTGGACGGGGCGTTGTTTGGGTATGGAATTTTGTTGGTTCCGAAGAGTTTGAAGCCGGGGGAGCGGCGGCCGTTGGTGGTGGCGCAGCATGGGTTGGAGGGGCGGCCAAGGGACTTGATTGAGCCTTTGGACGCCAAGGCCGCGCAGACGTATGGGCGGTTTGCGGCACGGTTAGCCGAGCGGGGATTTGTCGTGTACGCGCCGCAGAATCCATATATTCATGGAGATAATTTTCGGGTTCTACAGCGGAAGGCGAATCCGCTGGGGCTGACACTGTATTCGTTTATCGTGGCGCAGCATCAGAAGGCGCTGGATTGGCTGGAGACGCTGCCGATGGTGAATAAGGAGCGGATCGGGTTTTATGGACTGAGCTATGGGGGAAGGACGGCGATGATGGTTCCGCCGGTGGAGCCGCGTTATAAGGTGGTGATTTGTTCGGGGAACTTCAACGAATGGACTTGGAAGATCGCTTCCAACGAGGTTCCGTTTAGCTATTTGTGGACACGGGAAACGGAGATGTTCGATTTCGATTTAGCGAACACGTTTGGGCATTATGAGTTGGCGGCGATGATGGGCGGGCGGGCGTTTATGGTGGAGCGGGGGCACTCGGACGGGGTGGGGATTGATGAATGGGTGAGTTATGAGTACGCCAAGGTGCGGCGGCTTTACGCGAATTGGCACTTGGGAGAGCGGACGCGGATTGAGTATTTTCAAGGCCCACATCAGATTTGGGGCGTGGGGACTTTTGCGTTTTTGCACGAACAGTTGCGGTGGCCCTAGGGTTGAGCGAGGGCTTCCTGGAGCGCGAAGAGGGCATTGCGGGCGGCGACGGAGGGGTGGCGAAGGCGGAGGACGGCGGGGTCGACGTTCTTTTCGCGAAGGAGTTTGACGAAGGCGTCTATGTTGTCGGAGCACTCGCGGCGGCCGACGAGGGAATCACATTGGACGTCTTCGCATTTGCAGGTGGCGGCGAAGGTGGCGTGGAGGAGGCTGGCGGCGTTGGAGGCGGTGGCTTCTTCGTTGTTTTCGGCGAACCAGATGGCGATGGCGGCTTGGTGCAGCATGCGGTCTTGAATGTCAGGGATGTCGTCCGCGGCGGCGAGGACTTCGCGGAAGAGGCGGGAGATTTCGGGTTTGGAGGTGGTTTCGGCGTCGGCTAGATCCATTTTTTGGGTGATGGCGGCGGGGGTGGGGGCGGGTTTGGCTAATTTGAAGGGAGGTGGATCAAGGAGCGGAGGGCCGAGTAGAGCTTGGGCTTCAGCGGCGAGGCCGGCGTTGTGAGTGGCGAGGGCGAGGGCGGCGGAGTGGAGGAGTTGTCGTTGGGCGAGGGTGGGGTTGGTCGGGTAGGCGCGCATAAGGAGGAAGAGCGGTTCGGCGCCTTCGGCGGGTTGGGCCTTGATGAGCTCGAGGGCGGAGGGGACGAGGGCCCCGGCGCGGAGGCCGAGGAGAATGATGGCGCGTCTATCGGGAAGGATCTGGGAGAGTCGATCCCAGCAGGGGGCGGCGGCTTCGGCGGGGATGGTCGGGCACTGGCGGAGGGCTTCGGCGCGGTCTTGGGTGGCCCAGGCGGCAGCTAGGCGGGCGGTGAGGGAGTAGCGGGATTCGGGATGGCGGATGGAGGGGAGGAGGCGACCGAGTTCA
The DNA here is from genome assembly GCA_031412835.1 of Acidobacteriota bacterium. Taxonomy (GTDB): domain Bacteria; phylum Acidobacteriota; class Terriglobia; order Bryobacterales; family Bryobacteraceae. The sequence goes on from JANODS010000064.1 coordinate 2,817, forward strand.
ATTAGTATTTCGCGGCGGGGGTGGGGGAAGGATTTAGGGGGGAGGAGTTCAGCGGTTTGGAGGAGGGTTTCGATTTGGAAGAGGGGCGGTTCGGCGCGAGCGGCTTCTTCGACTTGCTGGAGGAGGCGAAGGATGAGGGTGGCCGAGGCGGCGAGGAGCATGGCTTTGTGAATGCTCAGGATAGCAAGGCGTTAGGCGATGCCGGAGAGGGCGCGTAGGCGTCGGACGACTTGGATGGCGTTGCGTTGGACTTTGGGGTTGGGGTCTTGCACCATGGAGACGGCGAGATCCATGCCGTCGATCCAGCCGACGGTGCCGATAACCCAAGCTGCTGAGGCGCGAACGCCGGCCGATTCGTCGTGGCAGAGGCGTCGGAGGACGTCGATGGCGCGGGGGTCTCCGAGGTGGAAAAGTCCGACGACGGCATTGCCGACAACACGACCGTTGGGACTGCCGCAGGCGGCCCAGAAAAACTCTTTTAGTTCAGGAGTTGATTGGGCTCCCCAGAGAGCTTCGACGACGTTGGCGGTGAAGCGGGAGTCGCTGTTGCCGAGGAACTGCATGGCCCATTGGGCGTCGCCGGTGGCGCAGGCGAAGAGTTTAAGCGCTTTTGAGCGGATGCGGGGGTTATCCGATTTGATGTAGGGGTCGAGTACCTCGGCGATGCGTTCGGCGGGAGTGACGGCTCCGATGAGCTCAAGAATGCGGTCTACAGTGCCCGGAGAAGATTCCAGTTTCAGGCGTGAGACTAAGGCATCGACGACGCGGCACTGCGTGCGGGCTTGGAGCAGTGTCTGTGCGACAGCGGCACCCAGGGTCATTTCGGCCGGGTCACACACCTTGTTGAGCCAGTTCGAGTTTAGCCAATTCGTATTAGGCAAATCCATTCGCAGTCCTCTCTCCAAGTTGATATCGGCCAACGCGAGGATTTCTTGAGCGGTAAACTAGAAATAAGGGGAACTTTGCCGTTCTACCTGCCTTACCTATGATTAACGTTCTGCTAGCGAAGATTTTCGGCACGAAATCCGAACGGGAGCTCAAACAGCTTAAGCCGGTCATTGAAGCCATCAACGAACTCGCCCCCTCCTTTGAGAAACTTTCCGACGCGGAGCTTTCGGGAAAAACCGCCGAATTCAAGCATAAACTTGAGCTCGGAACGCCGCTGGACGATGTTTTGGTGGAAGCATTTGCGACGGTGCGCGAGGCCGGTCGGCGGGTGTTAAACATGCGCCACTACGACGTCCAACTGATTGGCGGGATGATTCTGCATCAGGGGAAGATCGCCGAAATGCGAACGGGCGAAGGGAAGACGCTGGTGGCGACGCTGGCTTGCTACTTGAACGCATTGGAGGGCAAGGGCGTTCACGTGGTGACGGTGAACGACTATTTGGCGCGGCGCGACTCGGAATGGATGGGTCGGCTGTACAAATTTCTAGGTCTGACGGTGGGCTGCATCGTGCACGATCTGGACGATGGGGAGCGCAAGGCGGCGTATGCTTGCGACATCACCTACGGCACGAACAACGAATTTGGTTTCGACTATCTGCGGGACAACATGAAGTTCCGGATTGCGGATTGCGTGCAGCGGCCGCATTATTACGCGATTGTCGACGAGGTTGACTCGATTCTGATCGACGAAGCGCGGACGCCGTTGATTATTTCGGGTCCGTCGGAGGAGTCGACCGATAAGTATTACAAGATCAACCAGATTATCCCGAAGTTGATTCGGGGAGAGGTGATTGAGGGCCGGGAGCCGGGCGAGAAGTATTTCACCGGCGACTATACGGTGGACGAGAAGCACCGTGGCGTGGCGTTGACCGAAGAGGGCGTGCTGAAAGTGGAGCGATTGCTCAACTGCGGGAACCTGTATGACCCGTCGAATATTGAGACCAATCACCATGTGCAGCAGGGTTTGAAGGCGCACGTGTTGTTCCATCGGGATAAGGACTATTTGGTTCGTCCAGGCGATGAGAACGAGATGGAAGTGGTGATCGTCGATGAGTTTACCGGGCGCATTATGCCGGGGCGGCGGTGGTCGGACGGGCTGCATCAGGCGATTGAGGCCAAAGAGGGCGTAAAGATTCAGCGAGAGACGCAGACGCTGGCGTCGATCACGTTCCAGAACTATTTCCGGATGTACAAAAAGCTTTCGGGCATGACGGGTACGGCGGATACGGAAGCGGCCGAGTTTGCCAAGACTTATAAGCTCGATGTTTCGCCGGCTCCGCCGAATCGGCCAATGCGGCGGATTGAGTTCAACGATATTGTCTATCGCACCGAGGAAGAGAAGTTCCGGAACGCGGCGAAAGAGATCAAAGAGTGCAACGCGAAGGGCCAGCCGGTGTTGGTGGGCACGATTTCGGTGACGAAGTCCGAGCGGCTGTCGACAATCTTGACGCGGCTCGGGGTAAAGCATGAGGTGCTGAACGCGAAGAACCACGAACGGGAAGCGTTCATCATTGCGCAGGCCGGACGGTACGCGGCGGTGACGGTTTCGACTAACATGGCGGGCCGGGGGACGGACATTTTGTTAGGTGGCAACCCGGACTTTCTGGCGCAGGAAGAGTGCTTGAAAAAGGGCTACTTGGAGTCCGTGCCGGAGGGTATGGGCGGGTTAGTGGCGGATCGGGAGTACTATTACTTCCAGCGGGGCGACCGTAATTATCGGGTGCCCGAGCCGCAGTGGGCGGAGATTTTTGCCAAGCACAAGGCGGTTTGCGACCAGGAGCACGATAAGGTGGTCGAGGCGGGCGGGCTGATCGTGGTGGGTACGGAGCGGCACGAGTCTCGCCGGATTGATAACCAGTTGCGAGGCCGTGCGGGTCGCCAAGGGGACCCGGGGGCATCGAAGTTTTTCCTTTCGCTGCAGGACGATTTGCTGCGGATCTTCGGCGGCGAGCGGATGCAGAATTTGATGCTGCGGTTGGGCATGGAAGAGGACGTGCCGATTGAGTCGAAGTTGATTACGCGGCGCATTGCTGCGGCGCAAAAGGCTGTTGAAGCACAGAATTTCATGAGTCGGAAACACGTGCTGGAGTACGACGACATCATGAACAAGCAGCGCGGGGCGGTCTATGGGATGCGTCGGGGGCTGCTGGAGGGCGTGGAGCAGCGGGAACGAGTGTTCGCGATGGCGAGGGGGTTGGTGGAGACGTTGGTAATTGATCGGCTTCCGGCGAAAGCGCGGGTCGACGAGTGGGATCTTACGGGACTCGAATCGGATATTCTGACCCGTTTCGGGGTCACGATTGATAGCTCCGGGTTCAAAGAGATGAGTCCCGAGGAGATCGAAGATAGTATCTTTGACCTACTAAAATCGCGTTACGAGCAGAAAGAAGCGCTAATTGGGCCGGAGTACATCCGCGACGCGGAACGGATCATCATGCTGAACGTGATCGACAATCAGTGGAAAGACCACTTACTGTCGATGGACCACTTGAAAGAGGGCATTGGCATGCGGGCGTACGGACAGAAAGATCCTTTGCTTGAGTATAAGAAAGAGTCTTTCACGCTGTTCCAGGACATGATGGATCGGATTGAGGACGAGACGCTGCGGTATCTGTATTTCATGCAGGTGGCCGAGGATGATCGGCCGCAGATGCCCTTCGTTCGCGATCCGGAGGATGAGGACGAGTCCTACCTGCCGGCGAGCGAGCCGGAGCCGGCCCCGAAACCGAATCCGGAAGATCAGAAAGCTGCGCGAGCGAAGATCACCGAGTTTACGCAGAAGATCGAAAAGAAGAAAGAAAAGGAACTGGCGGACATTCAATTTATGGGTGGATCGGTTCCTTCGGCACCACAGACTCCGTTTGTGGCGTCTAAGAAAGTGGGCCGTAATGATCCGTGTTTCTGCGGAAGCGGCAAAAAGTACAAAAAATGTCACGGAATCAACGAATAGCTGCGTTTTTGTTCGCGGTTTGGCCCCTTTCGGCGGCTCTGCTGCCGGAGGGGCTGGAGCTGCACGCCCGGAAGACGACGACCGCGCTGGTGGCGGCGGACCCGGCGTTATGGAAGGAGTACGGCTTCCAGGAGGGGGAGAGCGCTACGTACGAAGGCAAGGGAAGAGCTGACGTGAAGGGCGTTTTTGGCCCGGTGAAGAGCTTTTCCGTTTCGGCGTGGCGGGTGCGGGATTCGACGGCGGCGCTGGCGTTGTGGCAGATTTTACGACCTGCGGATGCGAAGCCGGTGACGGAGGAGGCGACGACAATTGCGGCTCGTTCGGGTGGGCGGTTGTTGTTGGCGTACGGGAACTACGTCCTTCAGTTTGATGGCTATACGCCGGAAGCCGAGACGATTCATCAGCTCGTGCTGCATCTGCCACGATTTGAAAAAGCGGCCCTGCCGGCGCTGGCGGGATTTCTTCCGGCTGAGGCTCGGGTAGCGAACTCGGAGCGGTTCATCGTGGGCCCGGTTGGGTTGGAACGGTTTGCGGCGCGGGTTCCGCCGTCGGTGGTGGCGTTTCAATACGACACGGAAGGCGTGGTGGGGCGGTTTGCGGACCGAGATGGGGCCGTGGAGCTCGTGGTGTTTGCGTATCCGAACCACCAGATTGCGCAAAAGCAGATTGCGGCCTACCAAGGGCTAGCAGGGCTGACGGCGTCGCGGAGTGGCCCCTTGGTCGGAGTGGTCTTGAAGGCTCCGAACGCGGATGCGGCGCAACGGGTGCTGTCGCAGGTCCGTTATGAGGCGACGATTACGATCAATTCCAAGCCGGCACCGCCGAAGGAAAATATTGGGGACATGATTTTGGCAATAGCGCAATTGGCCGGGGTGCTGATTGGCGGAGCGCTGGTGGCGGGTTTGCTGTTTGCTGGGATCCGGTTGGCGACGGGTGGCGGCTTCGGCAGCATCCGAGGGCGCAAAGACGAAGTTCTTTCGCTTTCGATCGATCAAGACGTGACGAAACGGCCGTAACTGCGTCTAGTTTCTAGAGTTTGGCGGGGAACGCGGGCTTTTTGGACAGGTTTTGCACAGGTTTTCAACAGCTTTGCCTGTCCTTGAATGCTTCTGTAACCTGTTGAAAATAGGTCAGTTATTGTCGCCAAAAATCGTCTGTTTTTTTGCTTGACTCTTTCGTCCCCAGGCCGTAACATCCAATCACATACAGGAATTCGCGGCATTGCGATGCCATCGACCCTGATTCTCCCCAAAACATCCCGACGGCGAACCTGTCGGTAATGTCCATCAGGCCCCGCGTGATTTCGGGGCCATTGGTTTTTGGGCCGAGGGCGGAGTGGACTACCATATCGGTATGCGGAGACGCGGTTTTTTGACGATTGCCGGGGGTGGTTTGGTCGCTTGTTCGAAGCGCGAACCCGAGGTGGTTAGGAAGATTCACGTGCCGCGGGTGGTGGCGACGATGCCGGAACCGGCCGCCGGGGGCGACGACAAGGGATTTGCGGAGATCACATGGGCGATGTTGCGGGGGCTGGATACTCGGACCGGACTGGCGAATCCGCTTCTTGAGTTGGTGGCGGGGACGGACGTGAAATTGGCGGGGTACATGGTTCCGTTCGATGACGGGTTCGAGGAGGTAACCGAATTTTTGTTGGTGCCGACGGCGGGGGCTTGCGTGCATACACCGGCGCCGCCGGGAAATCAGATCGTCTACGCTACGATGATGACAGGCCGGGCGGCGAAGGTGGAACTGATCTACAGCGTCTGGGTGAGCGGTCGGTTCGAGATTGCATCGACCGATAGCCCTTACGGGCAGGCGGGCTTCAAGATGGCCGCGATGAGGATTGAACGGCGGGGCTAGGCTTTGAGCCAGCGGTCGAACCAGGCGAAGGCGTCCTTCTGCATGGCGGCGTCGAACTTGTGTGGGCCGTCGTAGAAGTTGGCTTTGTAGCGGTCGGCGGCGCCAGCTTTTTTG
>JANODS010000065.1:0-2018 GCA_031412835.1 Acidobacteriota bacterium
TGATGATCGTCCCCGACGATCGCGTCTCCATCGTCGGCCCCTCCGGCAGCGGCAAGAGCACGTTGCTCCACATCCTCGGCCTTCTCGATACCCCCACCTCCGGCACCATGGAGTTCGACGGCCAGTGGCCCCTTGAACTCAGCGAATCCGCCCAAGCCCGCTTTCGCAACGAGAAAATCGGGTTCATTTTTCAGGACCATTGCCTCCTCCCGCAATGCACCGTTCTCGAAAACGTCCTCGCCCCCACTCTCGTCGGCAAGCCCGATCCCTCCGCCAAAGATCGCGCGCAAGAACTGCTCCGCCGCGTCGGCCTCACCTCGCGCATCCAACACCGCCCCGCCGAACTTTCCGGCGGAGAAAAACAGCGGGTCGCTATCGCCCGAGCCTTGATCCGAAAGCCCCAACTCCTCCTCTGCGATGAACCCACCGGCAACCTCGACGAGCGCACCGCCTCCGAAGTCACAGACCTCCTCATCGAACTCCAACACGAAGCCGGCAACATCATCGTCATCGTCACCCACAGCAAAACCCTCGCCCAGCGCATGGACCGCCAGTTCGCGATGGTCAACCGCCGCCTCGAAGAAGCCCGATGATGCTCCGCAATCTCCAATGGTTTTGGCGAACAAATCTCGCCGTCGTCTTCGGCGTGGCCGTGGCCGTCTCGGTTATGATCGGCTCGCAAATCGTCGGCGACTCCGTCCAAGCGTCCCTCCGAGAACTCGCCCTCGCCCGCCTCGGCCGCGTCGATTCCGCCATCGTCGCCGCCCTGCCCTTCACCGTCGAACTCCCTGACCGCCTAGCCAAGAAGGGCCGCGCCATGGCCCCCGCCCTCCACTTCGCCGGCATCGTCAAGCACCAAGGCTCCAACAAGTCCGCCGCCAAGGTACTCATCTATGGCGTCGACGAACGCTACTGGCGCCTCCAAGGAATCACTGCCGAACCCCTGGGCGAACGCGACGCCATCATCAGCGAACCCCTCGCCAAAGAGTTCGGCGCGAACGCCAACGACGGCATCCTCGTCCGCATGGAGAAGCCCAGCGAAATCCCTCAGGAATCGCTCCACGGCCGCCGCGAAGGCTCCGTCCGCACCGTCCGCTTCCGCGTCAAAAAAACCCTCCCCGGCGGCTTCGCTCTCGAACCCCAACAAGGCGAACTCCGCGTCGTCTACGTCGCCCTCTCCACTCTGCAAAAAGAACTCGACCAAACCGCCAAAGCCAACGTCCTCCTCGTCTCCGGCCCCGCCATCACAAACGACGAACTCCGCGACGCCCTCCGCATGGAAGACCTCGGCATGAAGCTCCGCCCCGTCCCCGGCGGCATGCAACTCGAAAGCGGTGCCGGCCTCCTCCGCGACGACCAAGTCACCCGCATCACCGCAACCGCCACCAAGCTAGGGCTGCGTTCCGAACCCCTCCTCACCTATCTCGCCAACAGCATGAAAATCGGCAACCGCGAGGTCCCCTACTCCCTCGTCACCGCCACCCCCGAAGTCACCGAAGGCATCCGCCTCAACGCCTGGACAATGCAACAAACCGGCGCCAAGCCCGGCGACAAACTCGCCATGGATTACTACCTCTGGCGTCAGGAAGGAAAGCTCGAAACGGCCTCCGAACTCTTCACCGTAGCCGGCCCCACTGCCCTCGGCGACCGCACCATGGCCCCCGATTACCCCGGCATCAGCGACGCCGACAACGTCAGCGATTGGGACCCGCCCTTCCCCATGAACCTCGACAAAATCCGCCCCGTCGACGAGAAGTATTGGGCCGATTTCCGCACCACGCCGAAAGCCTTCGTCTCCATCGCCGACGGCCAGCGCCTCTGGGGCTCTCGCTTCGGCAAAGTCTCCTCCGTCCGCCTCTATCCCGCTAACAAAGAGCAAGCCTGGATCGCCGCCTTCCTCCCCAGCGTTGACCTTTCAAAGGACGGCTTAACCCTCCTCCCCCTCCGCGACCAAGCCCTCGCCGCCTCTTCCGGCAGCACCGATTTCGCCATGTATTTCGGCATGTTCAGCAGCTTCG
>JANODS010000066.1:0-2101 GCA_031412835.1 Acidobacteriota bacterium
GTTTGCGATGGGGCGGACGAGGTAGTTTAGAACACGTAGCGGAGAGACATCTGAATCTGCCGCGCGGCGGTGGCCGATGTCACCTTACCGAACGCGGAGGATGCAAAGTTACCCTGCGGATTGCCCATGTTTACGTGGTTACCGATGTTGAATATTTCGGTGCGGAACTGGAGCATGTTGCCTTCCCGTTTGAAGTGGAAGTCCTTCTGGGTCGAGACATCCCACGTTTGGCGACCGTCGGCTTGCGTGATAAAGGAGGCGGCGTTACCGTAGGTATAGATGGGCTGCAACTGGAATGCCGCAGTATCGAACCAGGGGATATCGACGTTCCGGTTGCCCCCATTGTTGGGGTTGCGAAGGACGTTGGGCCGTTGCTGGGATCGGCCGACGTTGGCGCGGTCCTGCCCGACGACGACGTTGAACGGGGAGCCGGTTTGGAGACGGGTAATCCCTTCGACGGACCATCCTCCGAGGATGTAGGAGACGGCGGGAGCCCAGTCGCCGCCGAAGCGCTTTCCTCGGCCAAAGGGGAGTTCGTAGACATACGATGCCTGGAAGATGTGGCGGAGGTCGATGGACGACCGGCCCCAATCGGCGCGGCGATCATATTGGTTCTGGGCGCGGGTTTCGGCAAGCGAGGATTGGTTATCAAGCGCTTTGCCCCAGGTGTAGTTGGCCTGGAACTGAAGACCCTTGCTGAAGCGTTTGACAGCGTTCACACGCATGGAGTGGTAGGCCGAGTTGTACTGGTTGTAGCCAGCGTCGAGCTCGCCGAAGTTGGGCATCAACCGGCGAGGATTGACGGGACCGGGTCCGGGAACGGGCGCGGTATTGAGGGCGCTGTAGCCGATCTGGCGCTTGTTGACGTTTCCAACATAGCCGATGTCGATGGCGAGATCGTTCATGACCTGGCGCTGGATGGTGAAGTTCCATTGCTGAGAGTACGGGGTGCGATTCTCAGGATTCTGGGACCAACCGCCGATGCTGACGGTGCCGGTGATGGGAGGATCGGTGATGAGGAGATCGGGCCGGGTACCGGTGTTGGCGACGAACAACTCCTGGGGCGTATAGGGCCAGAACTTCCGGAGGTCTTGCAACTCCTGGACGAAGGTGGAGTTGTAAAAGATGCCATAGGCTGAGCGGATGACGGTCTTCGCATCGAGCTGATAAGCGATACCGATGCGTGGCGCGAAGTCGCGGTAGTTGGAACGTTTAAGCGAGCGGCCATAGCCGAGCTGGTTGGGTCCGTCGTTGATGGTTCCGGTGGCGGGGTTACGAGAAGGGTTGGTCGTGGCCCACATCAGGTTACCGGTGTAGCGCCCAGTGGCTTCATCGCGGGTGACGAGGAGGTTCCCGAGGCGGTCGGTGGAATCGTAGGGCGGGTTGGCAAACTCCCAGCGGAGGCCGAGGTTGACGGTGAGCTTATTGGAAATGCGCCAGTCGTCCTGAATGAAGGCTTGGGAAGCGAGGACGTGAGCGTCGGTGAGGGTGTTGCCGGTGCTGCGCCGAATCTCCGTGGGGGTGCCGAGGAGCATGGTGGCGGTGCTGTGGCCGGAGTTATTGTTCGAGAACAGCGAGGTGAGGCGGCGGTCAAAGTCGCCATTGCCGTTCATCGGGTTTGAGGTGTTGGTGTTGAAGATGCGCTTGGTGATGTTGGCACCGACCTTCAAGCTGTGCCGTCCTTTGGTGGTAGACAGGTTGGCGATCCATTGATTGATCTTGTCGCCGGAGATGCTGCCGCCTCCGCCGATGGAAAACTCGCCGGCGGCGTTGAGGGCTGGGATCGGGTCGAAGAGGACTTCGCGCTGGTACATCTTGATACCGGTGCGGTCGAGAAACGCCCCGCGAGTGATGGCGCTGTTGAGCGTGGCACTGGGGATGTTCGGCCTGTTATGGCCGTAGCGAACGTCGAGAACGGTGGAGGAGTTGAAGATATGGGTCCAACCGGCGGCGACGTTTTCGACGTCGAAGCGATTCTCGGCGTACAAGTTGGGGTTGGCGTTGGGGACGGCCTCTCCGACGCGTTGGCGAAGGTAACGAACGTTGACGATGTCCTTGGACGAGAAGTTATGATCGCCGCGAAGGACGACCGCGTCGCGGT
>JANODS010000067.1:0-3107 GCA_031412835.1 Acidobacteriota bacterium
CGAAAAGCAGTTTCGGCAGATTCTGGAGATTGAACTGAAGCAGGTACAACACCGGGTGTTCCAGTCTTCTCCGGAACGGGCGTTCGTGTTTCAGTGCTCGGCCGAGGCCAAAGAATTCCTGCTCTCGCAAGGCATCGACGCCAAGTACGGCGCTCGACATTTGAAACGAGCCATTGAACGGTCGCTCGTACAGCCGCTTTCAAACCTGATCGCAACCGACCAGATCCGACTAGGAGACAGCGTTCGCATCGGCTTCGATGCCGCACTATCCCAGCTAACTTTCTTGCGAGAGGCGGAGGGAATGAGCCCGGTGACCATGGCGCAAATCACAGAGCTTACCTTTAGCCAACAATTGGCGGCGGCCCACTCCGCGGTCGATGCGGAGAGCGGGCGAACCCAGTCCGCCCGTTTTACGAGGCGCTAGTGCGAAACCTTCGGATCTAGCGTCTTCGCCTCTTCAATCCAGGCTGTTACCAGCTTCTCGCTCGGCGTCGTGCCCGAGATATTCTTGGCTTCGTTGATCTCCATTAGCTTCGTGGCCAAGTTCGCCGCGTTCCGATTGCGAAGCTCCTTCACCGTATCGACACCGGCCGCCTCCAGCAACTCCGCAAACTGCGGTCCCACGCCGTTCAGCCGTATCAAGTCGGCATGGTTGACCCAAGTCAGAATCAGATTTTCTTTGATCCCGGTCGAGGTCGCAATCGTGCCCCGACCTTTCGCCGCACCACCCTGTTCCAGTAGCGCCTCAACCGTGGCAATGCCCGCCGCCTTCAATCGGACGGCATAGGCCGAACCGATCCCTTCAATTTCTTCAATGTTCATCTGGCGATCTCTCCTCGCCAAACACTCTATCGCAACCAGAGCCTAAGAGGCGCACTCCCCTCGACCCAACTGCAACGAGAACGCCACGTCGTCGCCCCAGTCCATATACATCTCAGGGGTGAACTCCGTCGGTTTGGCTAAGTCCGCCGTCATCTCTTTGAAGAAGGCGACCTTGTGCCGTAAGACATATTCGCGGAACGACTCGCCAGCCTGGCGGTCCGTTTGGAAATGGTCGATCACCCGGCGCACCGCTACCGTCGCCAACCGCGCCGGCAGGCTCTGAATCGCCAAGCCGAAACGCAACATCCCTTCCCGGTCGTGCCCGCCGCCCAAAAGCATCAGATAATAAGGAACTTCGCGCCCGTTAATTTTGCGCGAATTGCCATAGAAACCAAAATCAGCAATCCAATGCTGGCCGCAAGAGTTCGGGCACCCGCTAATCTTCACGCTCATCTTCCGCACCTGCGGGTCGCGATAGTCGGACACGGCAGCGGAGATCGCCGTCGCCAAGTTCATCGACTTCGTCAACGCCAAGTTGCACGAATACCCACCCGGGCACGAAACCGTATCCGTAATTTCATACGCCCCGGCATCGGCCAAATCGACCGCCTGCAAAGCCGCATGCACCCGACGCAAGTTATGGACCGGAATCCATGCCACCATCAGATTTTGGTCGATCCCGACGCGAACATAGCTGTCGCCGGCATCCCGGGCGATTTGTGCCACGACGCGCATCTGAGCCGTCACCATATTGCCCTGCGCACAGCGCACCGTCACAATCGCGTAGCCGGAGTGCTTCTGCTCCTGCACGTTCGTTTCCAACCAGCGATCAAACGCCGGATCAGCCGGAGTCGAACCCAAAACCGGCAACTGACCACCTTCGCCAAGCACGAACGGCTGCAACCGGAACCCACCGAAGTTCTCCGGCACATATTCCGGCTCCGGCGTCCCGCCATTGGCCAGGATGTCGGCGTAATTAGCCTCAATCGTCTGCTTCACCCACTCAATGCCGCGCTCGCGCAGGACGAACTTCAATCGGGCCTTATTCTTATTCCCCCGGTTACCATGTTGATTGAACAGCCGCAACACGGCTTCCGTCCGCGGGATCACTTTGTCTTCTGGAAGAAACTCATCGAGCAAAACCGCTTCGTTCGGCAACGGCCCCAAGCCACCGCCCAGCACCGTGCGGAATCCACGCTGGCCGTCGCGGATTACCGCCGTCAGCCCGAGGTCATGAATCGCCAACGCCATATCATCGCGCTCGCCGCCGCCGAAAAACGCGATCTTGAACTTCCGCGGCATTGCATCCGTCAGCGGATTATGCAGGAACGCCAAAGCCACTTTCCGCACGTACGGCTGCACATCGAACACTTCATTCGCCAACAACCCCGCCAACGGTGACGCGGTAATGTTCCGCACCGTGTTGTAGCAGGCCTCCCGCGTCGTCAACCGCACGGACGCCAATTTATGCAGCAAATCCGCCACTTCCGCCAGCGGAATGAAGTGGTATTGCATATTCTGCCGCGTGGTCAAATGACCCTTGCCAGCCGCAAACTGATCCGCCACATCGGCCATGCAATCCATCTGCTCGGCCGTCATGATGCCCCCCGGAACCTTCGTCCGGATCATATGGACACCTTCCTGCCGCTGAGAATACACGCCGCGCCGCAACCGTTCCGCGCGGAACTGATCCGCCGTGAGACTCCCCGCCGTAAAGTCGGCCGCGACGGACCGAAATCGCTCAATATCTTCGCGGACAGTCTCGTCGTATGCCGCTTCAGCAGCTTCACGTGTGGGGTGTTTCAAATCAGCCAAAACCAATCTCCCTTATTCCGATCAAGAATATCACATATGACCAGCCGACTCCAACCGCCGCATCGCCGTAGAATGGTTCCATGCGTATCGGAGCCGCGCTCCTGGCCGTCGTTCTTTTCGCTCAGACCGCCAAAGAGCAGGCGTTCCAATTTTACCAGCAACAACGCTTCGCCGAAGCCGCGGCGCTTTATGAGCGGCACCTCGCCGCCCATCCCGAAGACCGCTCCGCCGCCCTTCTCCTCGGCCTCGCCTGGCAACAATCCGGCCAACTCCCCCAAGCCGAGGCCCAATTCACTCGCCTCAAGGCTTCCTACTTTCTCGCGCGGGTCCAATTTCTGAGAGGCCGTTTCACCGAAGCGCTTGCCAGCCTCGAAGCCGCGTTAGCCGCTGGCGAACCCGCCCCCCGCGTCTGGCAACTCCGCGGTCGAATAGAAGAGGAACGCGGCAACCTCGAACTCGCCGCCGCCCAC
>JANODS010000068.1:0-6001 GCA_031412835.1 Acidobacteriota bacterium
TTACGCATTTAGGGACGAAGGCGGGGGGAGAGTTTTTGTTGTCGGAGGCGGCGATGAATGAGGGGTTGCGGGGGGCGTCGGCGGGGTGGGAGAAGAAGAATTTGCAGATGGTGATTTCGACGAGGGTGATTGGGGCGAGTGCGAGTCCGCCGCGGTTTGTGGCGCTGCACGTGTGGTAAATCCGAAGAGGGAGGGCGGTGGGTTGCTTGCGGGTACGACTTAGTACTTTCGGGTATTAAGTTACTTAGTTGGGTCGCCGTAGGTGCTTTACGCTGTAAACTATTTGGGTGTTGACTGCGCTCCTAATTCTCGTTTGGTCGATGGCCTACTTCTTCTATTGGCTTGTCTGGACGGTCCGACTGGTGAAGGGGCGGGTCGCGGTCTAGGCGGTCCATGGTTTTCGGAACGGACGGGAGAGCATTTCGTTGGCTTTCTCGTCGTTCGTGAAGCGTTCTGTGGCGGGGTTCCACTGGAGATCGCGACCGAGGCGGAGGCTGATGTTGCCGAGATGGGCGATGGTGATTGACCGGTGCGCTTGTTCAATGGGCGCGACGGGTTGTTGGCGGGAGAGAACGCAGTCGATGAAGTTGCGAGAGTGGTTCGCGCTGCGATAAAGACGCACGTCATTGGGGCCGGGTTCGTAGTCGAGGAGCGAAAGGGGCGTGGCTTCGATCGCTCCGCGATTGACCCAGACGGAGCCTTCGGTGCCCTGGAAGGTGACGCCTTGGCGGACTCGGCTGGAGTAGATGAGTTTGACTCCGCTGGCGTAGATGGCTTCGAATTGGAAGTCGGTGGCGGTGTTCCAGAGGGTCTCTTTGGCCCAGGTGGCTTGGCCGTTTTTAATGGCGATGGGGCCGGAGAGTTCGGTGCCCATGCCCCATTGGGCGATGTCGGGGTGGTGACCGCCCCAGTCGGTGATTTGGCCGCCGGAGTAATCGAGAATCCAGCGGAAGTTGACGTGGCAGCGACCGGGGGCGTAAGGGGCAGCGGGGGCGGGGCCGAGCCACATGTCGTAATTGAAGCCGGGGGGTACGGGTTCGGGGGCTTGGCGGTCGCCTGTTTGGCCAAAGTCGGGGGTGCCGCCGGGGAGGCCGCAGAGGACGGTGTGGAGTTTGCCGAGGCGACCGTTGCGGACGATTTCGCAGGCTTTGCGGAAGCGGGGGTCGGAGCGCTGCTGGCTGCCGGTTTGAAAGATGCGGTTGTTTTCGGTGACGGCGGTGACCATCGCGCGGCCCTCGGCTATCGTGAGGGCGAGGGGCTTTTCGCCGTAGATATCTTTGCCGGCTTTGGCCGCTTGGATGGTGGGGATGGAGTGCCAGTGGTCGGGGAGGGCGATGAGGACGGCGTCGATATCGGGGCGGCGGAGGACGTCGCGAAAGTCTTCGTAGGGGGTACAGCCTTTGTAGGTGCCGGAACGTTGGGCGCGGGCGTAGTGCCATTCGACGAGGTCGCGGGCGGGTTCGCGGCCGGCGAGTCCGCCGTTCCAGTAGCCGGGGGATTGGCGGTTGACGTCGCAGACGGCGACGACTTGGACGCGTTCGTCGGTGAGGAAGTTTTTGAGGTCGTTGATGCCTTGATTGCCGCAGCCGATGAGGCCGACGGCGACGCGTCGGCTGGGGGCGACGGTATTTTGTAGGCCGAGGGCGGAGGCGGGTAGGATGGTGGGGGCCAAGGAGGCGGCAAGGAGATCGCGGCGTCGCATAGCCGCGATGATCGCACAAAGTTCTGTTCGAGTGGGTCTTCGATTTCGCGGCGTTGGAGACGAGTCGTCCTTGGTGGCTTCGTGGCGGCGTTTGGTGCCAGGTAGGAGGGCTTTGGCGGTGATCTAGGAGCGAGTGGTCCAGCGATGGAGGGCGGATTCGATTTCGCGGAGTTGGATGGGTTTGGTGAGGTAGTCATCCATGCCGGCTTCGAGGCAGCGTTCACGGTCGCCGAGGAGGGCGTTGGCGGTGAGGGCGATGATCGGAGGATGGGGATGGGTGCGGCGGATCGTGGTGGCGGCTTCGAAGCCATCCATGCGGGGCATTTGGCAATCCATGAAAATGAGGTCGTAGGGGAAGGCGAGCGCCATGGAGACGGCGTCGAGGCCGTCGCCGGCGATCTCGACGTGGCAGCCGGCTTTGCCGAGGAGGTGGGAGGCGAGTTTTTGGTTGACCGAGTTGTCTTCGGCGAGGAGGACCCGCCATCGTTTGGGAGTATTGCCGATGGGCACCGAGGCTTGTCGGGAGGGAGGCAGGGAGGCGGGAGTGGCGCGGCGGTAGGCTCTTTCGAGGGCGCCGAGGAGTTGACCGGAGCGGACGATGGGTTTTTGGAGAACGTCGGAGAAGCCGCGAGCGACGAGCCGGCGGGTTTGCTCGCGGTTGGTGCCGCCGGAACTGAGCATGACGAGGGCGGTCGAACGCAGGTGCTTATCTTTGAATATGACGTCGGCCAAATGCTCGCCGTTCATTTCAGGTAGGCAGTGGTCGAGGAGCGCGACATCGAAAGGCTCGTGACGATCAAGGGCGGCCTGGAGGTGCTGGAGCGCTTCGGTGGCGGAGGCGGCGCTTTCGTGGGGGAGGTGCCAGCGGTCGAGTTGGGCTTCGAGGAGGCGGCGGTTGATGGCGAAATCGTCAACGATGAGAACGCGCATGGAGGCGGGCAGTGAGGGCGGGTCCATCACGGTACCGACGCCGGGGACGGTATCGACCCCGGGGACGGGATCCGCGGGGAGTGTGAACCAGAAGGTGGAGCCAGCGCCGAAGAGGCTGTGGAAGCCGATCTCGCCTCCCATGGCTTCGACGAGTTGGCGAGAGATGGCGAGGCCGAGGCCGGTGCCGCCGAATTTCCGGGTGGTGGAGGAGTCGGCCTGGGTGAATTTATTGAAGATGAGCGACTGCTTTTCGAGTTGGATGCCGAGGCCGGAGTCGGTGACGGCGAAGTGGAAGGTGCCTGGAGAAGGGGCGGTGGCGCGAAGGATGACGTGGCCTTGGGCCGTAAATTTGATGGCGTTGCTGATGAGGTTGAGCATCACCTGGCGGATGCGGCCGGGGTCTCCGAGAAAGATTTGGGGGGCGTCGGGCGCCCAGTCGAGGACGAGTTCGACGTTGGAATCGGCGAGCTTTGGGGCGAGGAGTTCGCAGACTTCGATGGCGGCGAGATGGACGTCGGCGGGGATGGATTCAATGGTGAGTTTGCCCGCCTCGATTTTCGAAAAATCGAGGAGGTCGTTGATGATGGCAAGCAGGGCTTCGCCGGAGTGACGGATGGTTTCGACGAACTCGCGCTGGTCCTCATCAAGGGGCGTATCGACGAGGAGGTTGGCGAAGCCGATGATGCCGTTCATGGGGGTTCGGATTTCGTGGCTCATGGTGGCGAGGAAATCGGCTTTGGCGCGGGTGGCGGCTTCGGCGGTGTCTTTGGCGTCGCGGAGGGCGAGTTCGGTGGCTTTGCGGTGGGAGACGTCCTGAAGGGTTCCGTGAAGGCCCCTGAGGCGGCCGGAGGCATCGGTTTCGGGTTCGCCGCGGCCGACGGTCCAGATATGGGTACCGTCGGCGTGGATTAATTCGAGATCGAGTTCGAAGGCGGTGCCAAACTCCAATGCCTCGGTGACCGCGCTGCTGAGGCGGAGCCAGCTTTCGGGCGTGTAGAGGAGCTGTTGGCCGAGGTAGTTAGGGGCGGGGAGGTCGGGGTTGAGCCCGGCGATTTGATAGAGCTCCGGCGACCAGAGGACGGTGTCGGATTCGAGGTGCCACCGCCAACTGCCGACGCCGGCCATGCGTTGGGCTTCGCGGAGCTCCCATTCGCGTGAGCGGAGGGCGTCGGTGTCTTGGTGGCGGCTCGCTTCGAGCTGACGAAGAGCGGTAACATCGCGTTGGACAGCGACGTAGTGGGAGACTTGACCGTTTTGGTTGTGGAGAGCCGAAACGCTCCAGGCCACCGAGTACGGTGAGCCGTCTTTTCGATAGTTGATGACTTCCCCGGCGAAATTTTTTCCCGAGCGGAGGGAATTGCGGAGGTTTTCGAGAACGGCGCGATTCGTGTCGGGGCCCTGGAGGAAGCGGGGAGAGCGGCCGAGAACATCTTCGGCGGAGTAGCCGGTCATCATCGTGAACGCTGGATTGACGTAGACGATATGGGGGCCGGGGGAATCGAGTTGGCCATCGGTGATCAGGACGGAGTCGTTCGAGTTGGCGAGGGCGAGGGCGAGGAGGCGGGTTTCCTGTTCGGCGAGCTGCTGGGCGGTGATGTCTTCGGTGACCATCAGGAAGAGCGCCGGGGGGCCGGGACAGAATGTTGCGTTGGTTTTTACGAAGCGGATGCCGCCACCGGGAAGG
The DNA here is from genome assembly GCA_031412835.1 of Acidobacteriota bacterium. Taxonomy (GTDB): domain Bacteria; phylum Acidobacteriota; class Terriglobia; order Bryobacterales; family Bryobacteraceae. The sequence continues at coordinate 4,317 of JANODS010000068.1, forward strand.
CGGTAGCGCTTTTTGAACTGTACGGAGGGCTGCTGCCCGGTGAAGCAAGTTTCGAGGGCCGATTTCACGGTATCGAGGTCGTCGGGATGGACGAGGTCAAAACGGTTTCGCAGGCGGAGCTCGTCTAGCGAATGACCGGTGATATTGCAGTATGCGGGGTTGGCGTGAAGGAAATTGCCAAGAGGATCGGAGATGGAAAGTCCGACTCCGCAACCCCAAATGAGGGGGCCGAAGAGGTCTTCTAATTCGGATGGAGGCGAGGCTGAACCGGGCAGAAGCAATCAATATCCCTCGAAGTGGGTATCGACCACCTGGGAGAAAGTAATAGAAATCTGGCTATGGAAGGGGCGAACTGAGGAAATGCCAGAGTTGGTGGCAGGAGTCGGCGGAGAGCTGATAGCGGGGCATGACGGGGGAGAGTTGGACGCCGGCGGGGTCGCGACCGAATTGGAGGCTTTCGCAGAAGGTGGTTTGGGAATAGGCGGAGGGAGGACCTCCACGGCGGGGGAGTTTGGCGGTGAGGGAGGAGGGCAAGAGGGAGGGGGCTTGGTTTTCGCCTTCGTTGCGTCCAGTGCGGTTGGCACCGTGGCAACTGGCGCAGCGGGCGGCGGCGGGGGAGATGGGGTCTGGGCCGAGGGTGGCGTGGAGGGGGGATCGGCCGAAGTAGATGGCGGAGCCGGAGGCGGAGTTCGGCTGGGCGATGGTTGTCGGAAGGGATTTCGTAGGAACGCTCGTGAGGGCGGCCGTGAGGGTGGCGGTGGAGGGGAGGGCGGTGGTGCGGGAGTAGTAGCGGCCTTGGGGGTCGGTGAGAAAGATTTGCAGAGTGTGAGCGGCGGGTGCGCCGGGTTTGAGATTGAAGGCGGCGAGGAGGGTGAGGAGATTGGGCGGGGAGAGGCGGAGGGCGGTCCAGCGGGGTGAGGGGTGGAAGGGAGTGAGCCATTCGGTGAGGCGGGCGGGGGTGTCGCGTTCGGGATCGACGGTAATGGTGATGAGTTGGAGGGTGGGGTCAGAGGAGGGAAGGGCGAGATCGACGCGGTGGAAGAGGCTCGCGAGGAGGGGGCAGGTGGTGGGGCAGTCGGTGAATACGAACTGGAGGGCGGAGCGGCGGCCGGACAAGAGTTGGCGGAGGGATACGGGGGAGCCATCTTGACGATGGGCGGGGAGGTCTGGGAGGAGGACGGGGGTGACGGCGCCGAAGTCGTGATTGTCTTCGGCGCGGGCGAGGGTGGCGACCAAGAGAGCTAAGAGGAGGCGAGGCATTGGCTTAGCGTGCATTGAAGACGGTAGTGATTTCGGCGTCGGAAAGGGCGGAGGCGTAGACGCGGATATCGTCGATGCGGGCGTCGTTGCCGTCGGTGCGGGATCCGCCATAGACGGAGTAGCCGAAGGCGAGGGGTTTGGGGTTGGCGAAGGCACCGGCGGAGGCGGAGACTTGGCTTTCACGGCGGCCGTCGACGTAGAGGCTAAGCTGTTGGGTTGTGGCGTTATAGACCCCCGCGACGTGATACCAGCGGTTGGCTACGGGGATGGTGGTGGAGGGTGCAATGGACTCGGCGGCGGTGAGACTGTCAGCTCCGTACATGTCGAGCATGAAGCCGCCGTGGTACCAGCCGGCGAGTTGGAGGTAGAAGTTGGAGACGTTGGTGGCGGGGAGGCTGACGAAGGTTTGGGTTCCGGAGGTGTTG
>JANODS010000069.1:0-12318 GCA_031412835.1 Acidobacteriota bacterium
ACCGTCAACGCCGCCGACCTCCGCATCTGCTCCTGTAACTCCGCGCTGAACTCCTCCTCCGACACAAACACCCGCTTCTCCAAATCCTCCAACTTACCCACCAACTGGTCCATCGTCTGCTTGCCAAAGTTACTCCGCACCAGTAACTCCGCCGCCGCCAGGTCGCCCTCTTTCAATAGCTCCACCGCCGTCTGCAACTCCCCCATCTTCGCCCGCGCCAACCGGTCAATCTCCAACACCCGCTCTCGCACCGCCGGCTGCTGCTGGCCCAATAAATTCAGCCGCTCCAATATCTTCGGCAACTGCTCCGCCGCCTCCTGATACGGAACCAAATACCCCTGTTCATCGGTTAAGAGAAATCCCCGCTGCCCCGCCTCCCCCCGATACAACATCACCAGCAATTGCCGAATCGTCCCCACCGCCTGCCTGGTTTGTGAAGCTTGCAAACTCGTCCGCTGCGCCTGCTGCCAGTTCAGATAGATCGCACCGGTCCCCAACGTCAACGCCAAAGCGCCAATCAGCACGTAACCGATTTCGTCAAGCGGGCGGCCCCGCCATTGCAACATCCCTCTATGCTACGGCTTGTTACCCTGTAGTGGTTGACCCTACCTCTCTCCATCCTCGCCGTCGACGACGATCCGCTCTCGCTCGAACTCCTCACCGACGCCCTCGCCCCCCTCGGCGTCCGCGTCCTCACCGCCCCCGACGGTGACCAAGCCATGCGGCTCGTTCAGTCCGAACGCCCCCAAATCGTCATCCTCGATCTCATGCTCCCCGGCCGCTCCGGCCTCGAACTCACCGAAGAAATTCTCCGCCTTGCTCCCTCCACCGACGTCCTCCTCCTCACCGGGCATTACACCCCGGAATCCGCCGTCGAAGCCGTCCGCCGCGGTGCCTGCGACTACCTCACCAAACCCATCCAAATCGCCAACCTCCGCGCCCGCATCCGCCAGCTGCTCGACGAATTCCAAAAACGCCTGGAATCCGCCCGCCTCGAAGCGGCCCTCGTCCAAGCCCATCGCTTCGAAGGCATGGTCGGCTACGGCCCCCAAATGCTCGCCATGTTCGCCATGATCCGCCGCGTCGCCCCCCACTACCGCGTCGCCCTCGTCCGCGGACCCACCGGCACCGGAAAAGAACTCGCCGCCGCCGCCCTCCACCGCCAAAGCCCCGTCCACGCCGGACCCTTCGTCGTCTGCAACTGCTCCGCCATCACCGAAACGCTCTTCGAAAGCGAAATGTTCGGCCATCTCAAGGGCTCTTTCACCGGCGCCACCCACGACAAGAAAGGGATGTTCGAAGCCGCCGACGGCGGCACCCTCTTCCTCGATGAACTTGGTGACCTGCCCTTCGGGATGCAGTCCAAACTCCTCCGCGCCATCCAACAACAGGAAATCAAACCCGTAGGGGCCAACTCGCCAAAAAAAGTCTCCCTCCGCGTCATCGCCGCCACCAATCGAAACCTCGAAACCATGATGTCCGGCGGCGAGTTCCGCGAAGATCTTTACTACCGTCTCTCAATGGTCGAACTCCACTTGCCACCCCTGGCCGAACGAATGGAGGACTTCCCGTATCTCGTCCGAACGTTCATCGAACGCTACGCCGCCGAGTACTCGAAAACTATCCGCGGCATCACCCCGCGGGCCAACTCCGTACTCGCCCGCCACTCCTGGCCCGGCAATATTCGCGAACTCGAAAACGTCATCGGCAGCGCCTGCATGATGGCCGAAAACGAACTCGTCGACTCCCACGACCTCCCGCCCTTCTTCCAACGTATGGTTGCAACCGCTCCGCCGGAGCCCGCATCGAACCAGGAGATGTTGCCCCTCGCCGAAGTCGAACGCCGCCATACCCGCTGGGTCCTCGCCCAACTCCAAGGCAACAAGAGCAAGGCGGCCGAAACCCTCGGCATCACCCGCAGCACCCTGTATCGCATCCTAGGAGAATCCGAATAGTGCTCACCGTCCTCGCCGCGGCCCTCGTCTATATCGGTGCCCTCACCGACTCCACTGCCACTCTCGTCTGGGGAGACCCCGCCAAACCCGGCAACGCCATCGGCCGCGCCGGCTCCGGCCTCGGCCCAGTAACCATCGAAATCAACGGCCAATCCATCCCCTCTTCCGCATCTTTCCTCACCGTCCCCAACCTCCAGCCCGATACCCCCTACACCTATCGCATTCTCCAAAACGGCACCCCCATCCTCACCGGCAATCTCCGCACTTGGCCCCGCCAATCCCAGCGCCTCGTTTTCTTCGTTATCGGCGATTGGGGCACCGGCACGAAAGCTCAATACGCCCTCGCCGCCAAACTCGAAGCCGAACGCCTCCGCCTCCGCGCCCAAGGCGACGAAGTCCGCTTCGTCTTCTCCGTCGGCGACAATATCTATGGCCCGTACCGCGAAACCGGCAAAGAAGACAGCGACTGGATCAGAAAATTCTTTCTCCCCTACGGCCCCACCCTTCGCGAAATACCCTTCTACATGGTGGCCGGCAATCACGACGGTAACGAAAGCGAAAAGACTGACGACCTCGCCGCTCATCTCGATAACACCTTCACTCCCTTCGGCTTCGGCCAACGCTGGTTCCATTTTTCCATCGGCGGGCTCGCCGAATTTTTCGCCCTCGATTCTACCCGCAATCAACCCTCCGGCCCGCCCGCCTCCGTCTACTCCGAAAACGGCGAACAAACCCGATGGCTCGCCGCCGAGCTCGCTAAGCCTGCCCTCCGCTGGCGTTTCGTCGTCCAACACCATCCCATGTTCACCGCCGGCCCTGACCATCCCCCCTTCCTCGCCCTATCGCAGCACTGGTTCAAGCTCTTCAAATCGAACCAGGTCCAGGCCGTCTTTTCCGGCCACGAACATAACCTCCAATTCTCTGAGCGATCCGCCGCCACCGGCCAAATGCTCTTCGTCGTCTCCGGATCCGGTGGCGAACTCCGCCCCGGCAAGGTCACCAGGAAAATGACCGAACGCCACATCGCAGCCTGGGCCCCCCAACGTCAATTCCTCATTGTCGAACTCGATCAGGATCGAGTCCAGATTACGCCCGTCGCCGTCCTCCCCATCCGACTCACCGGACCTTCCGGTCAACCCGTCGCTACCCCAATCGTTCTTACACCTCGCTAAACTGAAATCAATCGACTTAGCCTCGGAGACTTATCGCTTGTTCAAACTGACTCTCATGTTCACCGTGGCGTCTTGGGCCGCCCTGGCTCAGCCCACCACCCGCACCCAGGAAATCGAACAGGAGCGCGACAAAAAAACCGCCCTCCTTAAGCCTGAAGTCGTCGACAAGCCCGAAGGCTTCCTCCGCAACTTCAAGGACAAGCGTTACCTCGAACGCTTCGGCTCTGGCTATAAAGGCTTTCGCCCCAAACTCGGAAACATGGTCGTCGGCAGCGGCTTCGCCTTCGGCCCCGAGTACTTCCGCGAAGACATCCGAAACGGCGAAATCACCTTTCGCGCCTCCGCCCAAACCTCCACCCGCGGCTATCTGAAAATGGATACCGAAGTCACCCTCCCCCGCCTCGCCAACAGCCACATCAACCTCGACATCCGCGCCACTTACCGTAACTACGGTGCCGTCGATTACTACGGCCCCGGCCCCGATTCAGCCCAAACGGGCCGCTCCAATTACCGCCTCGAAGATACCACCCTTGAAACCGTTCTCACCCTCAAACCCAGCCGCCACGTCCGCCTCGGCCCCTCGCTCGCCTACCTCAACATCAACGTCGGCCCCGGCACCCGCTCCCCCCAGTTCATCTCCGCCGATAAGCAATTCGCCAACGTCCCCGGCATGCAGCAGCAGACCGACTTCCTCCGCACCGGCGTCTACGCACAATTCGACTACCGCGACAACCCCCTTGGACCCAAACACGGCGGCAACTACGTCGTCAATTATTCATGGTTCAACGACCAAAAGTTGAACCAGTTCAACTTCCGCCGCATGGATATCGACCTCCAGCAATACATCGGATTTTTCAATCGAACGCGCGTCATCGCCCTCCGCGCCAAAGGCGCCTTTACCGACACCGATCGCGGCGAACAAGTCCCCTTCTACCTCCAGCCCTTCCTCGGCGGGGCCAACGATCTCCGTGGCTACCGAAACTTCCGCTTCTCCGACCGCAACATGATCCTCCTCAACGCCGAATACCGGTGGGAAATTTTCGCCGGCCTCGACGGCGCCATTTTCGCCGACGCGGGCAAAGTCTCCCCCCGCCGCGGTCTTATCAACTTCAAGGACCTCGAATCCTCCGTCGGCTTCGGACTCCGGTTCAACGCCAGAAACGCCACCTTCATGCGCATCGATACCGCCTTCTCCCACGAAGGCTTCCGCCTCTGGTTCCAGTTCAATGACATCTTCAACCAACGCAAATTCGGCACCACCACCGGCCAGCCAATCTACTAAGGAATCCGATGACCAAATCCCTCCTCATCCTAATCCTGGCGGCTTCCGCCCTCTCCGCCCGTAAGTTCTTTGACGACGACCCCCTCCTCGCCGAGCCCAAGCCTCGTCCGGTTCTTAAAGCCGAAAACCGAAAACTGAGCGACATCTATGACCTCTTCGCCCACCAGTTCGGCCCCCCCGGAGAACACCAACCCTCCAAAGGCGAACCTCTCCGCGCCCGGGCCATCAACACCCTCGGCGATCCCATGGAAGGTGCCTGGTGGGAAAAGCGCCATTACTACAAACCCATGTCCCGCGAAGAACTGATACGCGGGGCCGCCTACGCCTCCGCCCCCGCCGCTGGAAAACTGACCATCACCGGTGCCAAAAACGAAGGCATCACCCCCGGCTTCGTCGTCGTCGACTCGCGCCAACAGACCTACTTCGTCAAGTTCGACCCCCTCTCCAACCCCGAAATGGCTACCGCCGCCGACTCCATCAGCGCCCGTTTCTTCTACGCCCTCGGCTACCACACCCCCGCTAACTACCTCATCAATTTCACCCTCGACGACTTCGAAATCCGCCCCGGTGTCACCCTCGCCGACTCCACCGGTCGCACTCGCGAGTTCACCCGCCGAGACCTCCAGGAACTGCTCCTGCGCGTCCCGAAGACGAAAGATGGTAAATTCCGCGCCACCGCCTCCGCCGCGCTCCCCGGCAAAACCATCGGCCCGCCCCGCTGGTTCGGCACCCGCAGCGACGACGTCAACGACATCGTCCCCCATGAACATCGCCGCGACCTTCGTGGCCTCCACGTCGTCGACGCCTGGCTCAATCACGACGACTCCCGCGCCATCAACAACGTCGATATCCTGTCGAAGGAAGGCGACGTTCAGCACGTCCGCCACTACCAACTCGATTTCGGCTCCACCCTCGGCAGCGCTACCCAAAAAGCCAACAGCCCCCGCGCCGGCGTCTACTTCTTCTCGTGGAAAGAATCCGCGAAACTCCTCTTCAGCCTCGGCACCTACGTCCCCTACTGGGCCCTCGCGAACTACCCCAAACTCCCCTCCGTCGGCCGCTTCGAATGGGAGACCTTCAGCCCAGACCGCTGGGTCCCCGAATACCCCAACCCCGCCTTCCGAAACCGCCTCCCCGACGACGAATTCTGGGCCGCCAAACAGGTCATGGCCTTCTCGGACGACGACATCAAAGCCATCGTCTCCACAGGTCAATTCTCTAACTCCAAGGCGGCTGAATGGGTCGCCGAATGTCTCATCAAACGTCGTGATAAAATCGGCCAGACTTACTTCGCCAAGGTCCTCCCCCTCGACCAATTCTCCATCGTCGATAACGCACTAACCTGGGTCGACCTCGGCAAAAAACATAACATGCACGCCCCGGCCTCCCTCAAACTCCAGTGGTCTAACTTCGACAACGATTCCGGCAAAAAGACTGTCCTTGCTGGCCTAACGAATTACCTAGTCCCCGGAGCCCGCGACGCCTACTTCGTCGCCGACCTCGTAGACCCCGCCCGTCCCAAACAGACGATCAGCGTCTACGTCCGTCAACTCGCCGGCAAACCCGTCATCGTCGGCATTGATCGAGCATGGTAAACAACGACCGCCCTGAGTACCAATCCCGCCCCGAACTGCGCAGCCATTCCAGCTTCCCGCAGTTCAAAACCATCGGCGATAAGCCCAAGGGCCCCCTCGAAAAAGCCCTCTCCTTCTTCGCTGATGTCCGCGTCGGCGAAGCCCCAGGCGTCCTCCTCCTCACCGCCAACGTCTTCCTCCTCCTCTTCGCTTATTACCTCCTCAAAACCGCCCGCGAGGCCTTAATCCTTGCCGAAGGCGGCGCGTACATCAAGGCCTACTCTGCCGCCGGCCAAGCCGCCCTTTTGATGCTCCTCGTCCCGCTCTACGCCCTCATTTCCTCAAAGGTTAAGCGCGTCAAACTCATCACCGGCCTAACCACTTTCTTCGCCTCTCATCTCCTCGTTTTCTCCGTCCTCGGCACGCAAGGCTACCAGGAAGGCGTCGCCTTCTACATCTGGGTCGGCATTTTCAACGTCTTTGTCATCTCCCAAATCTGGGCCTTCGCCAACGATATCTATACCGAAGCCCAAGGCAAGCGCCTCTTCCCCATCATCGGAGTCGGCAGTTCCCTCGGGGCCTGGCTCGGTGCTGAATCGGCCGGTCGCCTCGTCGGATCGTTCTCGCTAACCCCCTATCAGCTCCAACTCCTCGCCGCCGGCATCCTCGTCTCTTGCGCCGCCATAACGATCGTCGTCAACCGCATCGAAACCAAACGCGCCACCCCCGAAATGGCTGCCCACGCCGACGACAAACTCTCCGACACCGGGGCCTTCGAACTCATTTTCAAAAGCCGCTATCTAACCTGGATCGCCGCCCTTACCGTCCTCCTCAACGTCGTCAACTCCACCGGCGAATTCCTCCTCGGCACCGTGGTCGCCGACCAAGCCCGAGCCTTCGCCCCCACCGACATCGCCGCCCAGAAGCAGTTCATTGGCGAGTTCTACGGCCGCTTCTTCGGCGTCGTCAACCTCCTCGGCTTTCTGTTCCAAACCTTCGGAGTCTCCCGCCTCTTCGCCTTACTCGGAGTAAGAGGAGCCGTTTACGTCCTCCCCGCCATCTCTCTCATAAGCTACTCTGTCCTAGCCGTAGCCCCCATCCTGGGAGTCGTCCGCATCGCCAAGACCCTCGAAAACGCCACCGATTACTCCCTGCAAAACACGGTCAAGCAAGCTCTCTATCTCCCCACTTCAAGGGAGGCCAAATACAAAGCCAAGGCCGCGATTGACACTTTCTTCATGCGCTTCGGAGACGTCCTCCAAGCCGGCATCGTCAAGCTCGGAGCCGAACTCTCCTTCAGCATCCCAGCCTTCGCCTGGCTGAACGTGGCATTCACCATCATCTGGCTAGGCATCGCCTCCCGACTCTCCGCCGAACACCGCCGCATGGGGTTCTAGAGCAGCCGCTCAGCGAACCCGAGCAACGTCCGTCTCCCCAAAATCATTGCCCTTGAAAAGCAACGCTTCCCCAGACCACTGAGCGAGCGCATAGGCGGCACAGTCGCCAAAGTTCAGCCCCGCTCGATGCCGTCCTTTTCCATATCGACGAAAGGCGAACCGAGCTACAGCAAGTTGCTCCGCGTCGAAGGTCACGGTCGTGATGGAAGCCCGCCGCAGGAACAGATCCAGATCCATCCCCGCGTCCTCACCCCGACGACCTTCCAGGACTATCGCCGCCTCGAGCACCGACACCGTCGAGATCAGCCGATGATCAGCTTCGTGCATCAAGCGCACAAATTCCGCTCGTTCCTCTTCGTTCTGCATGACCGCTAACACGGCCGAGGTGTCTACAGTCATCGCGTCGGAATCCCCATTTCGTCGTAGCCAAGCAGCTCATCGTCGCTCAGGTTCGAAAGGACCGGGCGCGCAGCGCATCGTAAGGCGATCTCATTCAGCTCCTCTTCCAGTGACCTCCCGTTTCGTCGCCGCCTCAGCCGTTCGAAACGTTCCGACAGAGCCACGCGGATCGCCTCCGTAAGCGTTTCCCCTGTCAATTCCGCCAAGGACCGTGCCAGCACTTCCGTTGGCTCATTCTTTATGCTGATGGGCATCTCTCTACCTTTCTATAATTGTATCATGAAATATAGAAAACGCATTGCACCCCCAGCACCAGATTTCAACGCACCACCACGAACCCCTTATACATCCCCATCCCGCAAGAAAACGCCAATTCCTTAGCCGACTGCGCCGCAATCTCCACGAGCACGCTCTTCCCCACTGCAAGCTCCCGATCAATCCCCAACTCCGGGAACACCACCCTGCCAGCGCAGTTCTGCGCATCCAGGCGTTGAAAGACCAGCCGAATCGGCATATTTGCCGCCGTCTCAATCCGAGCGGGCGCGAACCCCTTCCCGCTCACCGAAATCACCTGGGCATCCGAAATCTTCGCACCTACCGTCGAAACCTCCCGCGATGCCTCAATCCGCAACACAAACGGAAACGTCAGCACGCTCCCATTCCGCTGCACCTGCAGCCACAGCTTGTACAAACCGGGGCTATTGAACCCCGTCACCGTCGCAATCTCCGCCGGACTCGGCCCCGCTGTCGCGTGAGAATGAACCCATGGCCTCGCCGGTGCCGTCTGCTCCTCAACAGGATGCGCATGGATCACCTGATCGCCCTCCTGCCGGACGAAAAGGATATGCCCCCAGGCCCCCAGATACGGCTGAAGATCGGTGATCACCTTGCCATTCGCCGCCTCCATCAGCCCGAACCGAAACGAAATATCCCGCCCCGCTGCGAGCATCCCCTTCGTCGTCAAAGTAGCCCGAACTCCCCCCACCGTCACCACACGACTCCTCGTCTCCCGAAGCGGAGCCGGTGCCTGCGCCGGACCCGCCACCGTCACCCGAAACCGGGCGATCGTCTGCGTCTCCCCCGGCGGAGTGTGATCCACATAAATCCAATAAACGCCCGCCTTCTGGAATACGTGCGTTCCCGCATAGAACTGGCGCGTCACCGCCTCCGGGTGGATATGGTCGAACAAACCCAAGTCCTCCGAGATCACCAGCACGTGCAGCTCTTTCTCATGGACCCGCTCCAACACCGCGTGCGAGCTAGCCACCGCGAACGCGACCGTATCGCCAACGCGCCAAGCCTCGCCCTTCGTCAAAAGCCGCAAGCCGCTCACCTCACCCAGCGGTCTCCATTCGCGCTGATCTCCATGATCAAACTCCCCCCGATAAGTCGGCCCAATTAAATAGGGGTAGGCCATCGTACCGTCTTCCCGCGTCGCCAGGAAGTAGGCGTAAGTCCCTTCCGGAAAGTCCGGCGTCTTGCCGAAACGGCCATTGTGCTCGTCTAAGTCCCCCTGCCCTTTGACATACTCGTAGTCTTCCACGAAGGTCCCGTTCGGAAACTCCGCATTCACCGGCGGCCCTTCCTGCGCCGGTGTTAGATCCGCCCCCTCCGCCAGCCGACGCCGCGAGTTACTAACTCGCAAACGGTAGGAAGACCGAAATCCGCGCACCCTCAAGTTCCCATCCCAACCGTAGGGCCCATAGATCGGGTACCCGTCCAGCGCAAACCCAATCAAGGGCGAGTGAGCGTCCCGACGGTCCAGCAGCGCCCGCAAGAGCGGCGGAAGCGGCGCTTTCCGCTGAGCCACCGCATCCACGTGCCACAAATTCTGATCTCGATAAGCTTGCACCCCGGCCGGATTATAAAGCGGCACCCCGTTGAGAAAGCTCCCTATCACCCCCAAAGGCACGGGAACCGGCTTGGCCGCCGCCACCGGCCGGCGCGGAAGGTGATACACAAATCGACGAATCCCTTTTCCCCCATCAAACGGACGCGCCTCCAAGGGCCCGAACGACTGCATCGACAACCCCGCCGACTCCACCGTCACCGCGCGGTCGTCCACGGTCACGCGATGCACCTCCGGCCCCATCGCCCTCGCCCCAGCCGGCAACTCCGAACGGATCCACTGATCAATGCGAGGATCCAATCGCGGCTGTCCAAACAGCGCCGACAGGGTAAGAAGAATCAACCACCAGCGTCCCATCATTTGATGTTTACATACACCCCGTTTCTTGGCCTTCCCGCACCAGCTATCGTCACCTCGACGGTTCCCCTGCCGACCACGGTCTGGGCTACCAGAAAGGAACCTTAGCGGTACCCAAGACGCACCCTTCTGACCGCGGGACCATTCCGTTTCCACGGACTCTTAGCTCATGTGACTGCCGGTTAGAATCTGCCTGACCGGCTCGTCCTCACCCAACCGTTCATACCGCCGCAGCAAGAGCCCCCGCGGCTCCACCGGCAACGCAATCCCCCGCCATTCAAACCAAGTGCTCTGCACGAGGTTTGCCCGCACCGAAACCCATCGTCCCCGCCGAACCTCAAAACACCTCGCCGCGCCGCTCACGAGGGTCACCCCCGGCAATCGCATCGTCAGCCGCTCCCAAGCCGCGTCCCGCTGCCACCCCACCCCCTGCCCCCACCGCTCAATCGCGCTCCCCGCCACCGTCAACTCCAACTCCCGTATCGCCAGCTTCGCCCCATAAAACCGCGCCGCCGCGTCCCCCGTCAACTGGAACACAACCTCTCGCTCGTTCAGCCAATCCATCGCGCTTGTCAAAGCCAACGCCGCTCGCCGAGGAATCACCGCTACATAACCCATCCTTTGCAGGATATCGCTGATAATCAAAGGTTGGTATCCATCCAGCACGTCTCGAAGATCTATCCGCTCTTCGCCACCCCGGCGGACCGGCTTCTCGCCGCCATTCCGTTTCTCAACGAAACCCGCCCGAAGGATTTCTGGGCCCTCCGCGATATCACCATCACCGTGGAACCCGGCGAAGTCTTCGCCCTCGTCGGCCCGAACGGCTCCGGCAAAAGCACCCTTCTTCAAATCGTTGCCGGCATCATGCAACCCTCCCGCGGACGAGTCGTCACCTCCGGCCGCGTCGCCGCCCTCCTCGAACTCGGCGCCGGCTTCAACCCCGAATTCACCGGCCGCGAAAACGTCATCCTCAACGGCGAGATCATCGGCCTCACCCGCGCCGAAATCGAAGCCGCCTTCCCCGCCATCGCCGCCTTCGCCGAAATCGGCGACTTCATGGACCGCCCCGTAAAAGAGTATTCCAGCGGCATGTACGTCCGCCTCGCCTTCGCCACCGCCATCCACGTTGAGCCCGAAATTCTCATCGTCGACGAAGCCCTCGCCGTGGGCGACGCCATCTTCGCCAACCGCTGCATCCACAAACTCGAAGAGCTCAAAGAACGCGGCATCACCATCCTCTTCGTCTCCCACGATCTCGGCATGGTCAAGCGCCTCGCCTCCCGCGCCGCCCTCATGCTCCACGGCGAAGTCGTCGCCATCGGCACCCCCAACGACGTCGTCAACCGCTACGTCGGCCTCGTCCACGAACTCCAACTCCGCGACGCCGCCACGCCCCTCGGCAGCTACCGCCACGGCGACGAGTTCAGCAAAATCTCCTCCGTCGAGCTCTTCAACCACCTCGGAGAAAAAACCACCGCTCTCCACTCCGGCCAACCCGCCACCATCCGCATCACCGCCACCTTCGGCCACGATTGCCAGGACCCCATCTTCGGCATGCTCATCCGTAACCGCATGGGCCTCGACGTCTATGGCACCAACACCCGCGTCGAACAACGCCCCCTCGGCCTCGTCAAAGCCGGCGAAACGATTGAGCTAGATTTCCGTTTCGATTGCTTGCTGAGCCGACAAGAATATACACTGACTGTTGCCACGCAGCACTGGGATGGGGCCAGCCAGGACTGGATCGACGATGCCTTGACCTTCGCCGTCATCGACCCCAAAGACACGGCCGGTATGGTCCAATTGCGAACGGAGATTGAATGGCGACGCCTAACCTAGATACCAGTTTCTTCGGCCACCCGCGCGGCCTCGCGACCCTGTTCTTTACCGAAATGTGGGAACGCTTCAGCTACTACGGCATGCGAGCCCTGCTCTTGCTCTACATGGTCTCCCCTACCGGACTCGCCTTCGACAAAGGCAAAGGTGCCGCTGTCTATGGCATGGTCGTCTCCCTCGTCTACCTCATGAGCATCCCCGGCGGCTGGCTCGCCGACCGCTTCCTCGGCCAACGCAAAGCCGTTCTCTATGGCGGCATCGCCATCGCCGCCGGCAACTTCTGCCTCGCCGCGCCGTCCGTCGAAATGTTCTATCTCGGCCTCGGCATCATCAGTCTCGGCACCGGCCTTCTCAAACCCAACGTCTCCACCCTCGTCGGCGGCCTCTACGCCACCGGCGATTCCCGCCGCGACGCCGGCTTCTCCATCTACTACATGGGCATCAACATCGGTGCCGGCATCTCCCCGCTCATCGTCGGCTACATCGGTCAGTTCGTC
>JANODS010000070.1:0-3662 GCA_031412835.1 Acidobacteriota bacterium
CTTCGGACTCTCGATGCGTCGCAAATAGCCGTTGCCCTGGATCGACGGCAGTCCGGGCATGTTGACGTGCTCGTGGCGGCGGACCAGATCTTTGCCGAGTTTCCAACTTGGCCAGTTGCCCCGCCGTGAACCCAGACATGCCTAGTCCCTTACTGGTTTGATCGGCTGCTTGAATGCTCGCTTCAGACGAGACCGGATGTGCACCTCCTACGAATCCACCCCCTCCGAAAACTGCAACTCATACAACCGCTGATACATCCCCCCCGCGCCCACTAACTCCTCGTGCCGCCCCGTCTCCACAATCCGCCCCTTCTCCAACACCACAATCCGATCCGCCCGCCGCACCGTCGACAACCGATGCGCAATCACAATCACCGTCCGCCCCTGCATCAAATTCCCCAGCGCCCCCTGTACCAGCACCTCGCTCTCGGTATCCAAATGCGAAGTCGCCTCGTCCAGTACTAAAATCGGCGCGTTCTTCAGCAACGCCCGCGCAATCGAAATCCGCTGCCGCTGCCCCCCGGAAAGCCGCGTCCCCCGCTCCCCGATCATCGTCTCAAAACCCTGCGGCAACTCCTCAATAAACTCCAGCGCCAACGCATTCCGCGCCGCCTCCCGAACGTCTTCCTCCGACGCCTCCGGCCGCCCATACCGCAAGTTATTCGCCACCGTATCGTTAAACAAGAAAGTGTCCTGCGCCACCGTCCCAATCAACTTCCGCAGGCTCTCCAGCGTCAACTCGCGCACGTTCACCCCGTCAATCGAAATCCCCCCTGCCTCGGGATCATAGAACCGCGGCAGCAACGAAGCCAACGTCGATTTACCCGCCCCGCTCGGCCCCACCAAGGCCACAATCTCCCCGGCCTTCACCCGTAACGATAAGTCCGTCAACACCGGCCCCTCACTCGTCGGATAGCGAAACGTCAAATGCTCTATAGCAATTTCCCGCGTGAACCGCGTCACCTCCACGCGGCCCGGCACCACTGTCGCCGGTCGATCCAAATACTCAAACACCTTCTGCGACGCCCCCAACGCCTGCTGGAAAATATTGTGAATCCCCACTAGCCGTTTCATCGGCTCGTATAGCAGCAATAGCGTCACCACAAAACTCGTGAACTCCCCGGTCGTCATCACCCCGGTCCGAATCTCGCTCCGCGCATAAATCAGCAGCCCCACAATCGTCAGCGCGCCCATGAACTCAATCAGCGGCGACGCGATCGCCTGCTGCATCACGTACTTCAGATTGCTCCGCCGCAACCGCCGACCCGCCTCGCGGAACCGCGCCGATTCCATCACCTCGGACCCAAACGATTTCACTACCTGGTGCCCGCTTAGCGTCTCCTGCAGAATCTGGTTCACCTCGGCCGTATCATCCTGCGCCTTCCGGGTCGACCGCCGAATCCGCCGCCCCAACTGCGCCGTCGGCAGCATCACAATTGGAATCACCGTCACGCTAAACAACGCCAGTTTCCACGACGTCTGAAAGATCACAAACAGCAGCGAAAGCGCCACAAAAGTCTGTCGCAGCCAATCCGCCAAAATGTGCGAAGTCGCCACCTGAATTTTGTCGATGTCGTTCATGATCGACGACATCAACCGCCCCGTCGAGGTCGTTTCAAAAAACTGCGCGTCCTGCCGCAACACCCGTTCAAACACCGCCTGCCGCAGATCCGTCACCGCCGAAATCCCCGCCCGGTTCACCAGATAATTACCAAAATAATCCGCCACCCCGCGAAGCAAAAACGCGGCCACCACCACGAGCATCACCCCCGTCACCACCGTGTCCGTCCCCTGAGGGTTCAACACCTGGTCGAAGATCGGCTTGATCAAGTACGCAATCAAACCCTGCGCCCCGCCCGCCAACGCCATCAGCAAAACGGACGCGAAAAGCCATCCCGCGTATGGCCGTACATAACTCAAAATCCGTTTCATAGCCGGTCCACCGCCGCCAGCACCTCGGCCACCGTCACATTCGCCATCGACCCCCGGCCTTGAACCACCTCGGCCTTCACTCGCCACGGTGCCCAAGTCACCGCGTCCGAAGGCCCAAAGATCACCACCTGCGGAATCCCCATTGCCGCCGCCATATGCGCCGGTCCGCTATCATTCCCCACGAACAACGACGCCCCTTGCAATAAGCTCATCGTCTCTTCTAAAGGCTCGCCCACCACTGTCTTGAATTTCTCAAATGCCGACAGATCATCCCCCGGCCCCCCGATAAACACCGGCTCCAACCCCTGCAAATGCTCGGCCACCGCCAGGAAGCCATCTGCCCGCCACGTCTTGTCCGCCGCGGAAGCCACCGGGTGAATCACCGCATACGGCCTCTCCGCCGCCCTCGGCCGAGCGAACAACCGGGCCGCTGGAACATCGCTCCGCGGCACCCCGAGATAAAACATTCCCGATGCTAAATGCTCCGCCGTATGCACCGCCCGCTCCACGCCCATAATCTCCTGCGCCCGCGGCATCTTCACGTTGTAAACCGCCTGCCCCACAAAGTGCTGAAACCCTGCCCGCCGCCCCGCCAGCGCCAGCGCCGTTAGCCAGATGCTCCGGGTTCCCCCGTGGAAGTTGATCACCAGCTTCGGCCCCCAAATCGTCAGTTCCCCCATCGCCGGAGACAGCACCGCATCCACCTCCGGGTTCCCCCGAAACACGGCCGCGAACCGATCTTCCACCACCACCCCGATTTTCAAATCCGGCCGATAGCGCTTCAGCAAGTGGATCGCCGGAGTGGTCAAAACGCAGTCGCCCAACGAGCGCAGCCGGATGATTCCCACCTTCGCGCCCGTCGGCAATTGCTCCAGCACTGTCTTCAATCTTCGACTTTCGCTTCGTCGATCAGCATCACCGGAATCTCATCTCGAATCGGATACACGCGGTGGCACTGCACGCATTTCAGCCCGTTCCCGCTCGGCGTTAGGTTCACAGTGGTTTTGCACAGCGGGCACACCAGGATCTCCAAAAGCTCTTTGCTAACCGCCATCTTATTGACCTCTCGCCTTTTTCACCGCGGCCAAAAACTGCTTCGCCCGTTCGGTAAACACTTCATATTTCCCGGCCTTGATCGTCTCATTGTCGATCAGTTCGCTCCCCACCGCCACGGCCGAAGCCCCAGCCTGCAAGAAGTCACCAATGGTGTCGAGATTCACCCCGCCGGTCGGGATCATCAGGACGTGCGGCAGCGGCGCCTTCACGGCCTTGATGTACTTCGCCCCCCCGACGTTCGAGCAAGGGAACACTTTCACGAAGTCCGCCCCCGCTTCCCAAGCGGTTAGAATCTCGGTCGGCGTCAGCGCGCCGGGGCAGATCACGACGGAGTAGCGCCGCGCCATTTCGATGGTCGCCACCTTCAGCGCCGGGGTCACCAGAAATCGGGCTCCCGCCAGAATCGTGGCGCGGGCGGTCTCTGGATCCAGCACCGTCCCCGCGCCCAGAATCATCTTGTCGCCGAAGGCATCGGCCAGCTTTTCCAGCGCCTTAATCGCGCCCGGAGTCGTCATCGTAATCTCGGCCGAGCGAATCCCGCCCTCATAGACGGCTTCAATCGAACGGATCGCCGCCTCCGCCGAGTTCACCCGAATGATCGGGACAATCCCGATCTCGAGCATGCTGGCTATGGTTTTACTCTTCATAAATCGATTCTGCTTTTATCCTAAGTT
>JANODS010000071.1:0-4191 GCA_031412835.1 Acidobacteriota bacterium
AAGCCACGTCGGAACAACTTCCCAAACCCAGCCGCATCATTCCGTCGAAGGTCGGGCCCTACCGCATCCTCGCCCTCCTCGGCGAAGGCGGCACGGGATCGGTCTATTCGGCGGTGCATACAGAAAGCGGGAACGCGCCCCCTGTCGCGGTGAAGCACCTCCACGCGCACCTCAATCAGGGCGAACCCCTGGCCCGTTTTCAACGCGAATATGCGATTCTCAAAAGCCTCAACCATCCCAATCTCGTACGCGTGATCGGCGGCGGCCAAGACCCGGACGACGGGCGTTCCTACCTCGTCATGGAATTGGTCGAGGGGCTTCCGATTGACCAGCACTGTGATGCAAAAGCCCTCGACGTCGCCGCACGGATCCGGCTCTTCATCTCCGCTGCCGAAGCCATTCAGGTGGCACATGAGAATCTTGTGGTCCACCTCGATCTGAAGCCATCCAATCTCATCGTGACGGCGGCCGGTTACGTGAAGGTCCTTGATTTCGGAACCGCGAAGTTGATTGACGCGACCTTGATCAGGACCCAACAGCTTACGCCCAGCTACGCCAGCCCCGAACAATTGCGGGGCGATCCAGTGACGCCGCGCTGCGATGTCTACGGACTCGGCTTGATCCTCTACGACGTGACCTCGGGCGGGAAGGCCTTTGGCGACCGCTCGAGCCTGGCGGGCATGGCCTTGCGCTCGGCCGGCGGCGCCACTCTGCAACCCATTACCGCCCACACCACGGAGACAACCGCAAAGTTGAGGTCCACGTCGCCCCGGAGCCTCAAACGAATCCTGGCGGGCGACCTCGGTGCCATCGTGTTCAAGGCATTGGAACACGACACCGCCAGACGGTATTCATCGATGGCCGACCTCGCGGCTGACCTGCAGCGCTTCCTGGCAAACAAACCGGTGATAGCGCGGCCTCTTACGCTCTCCTATCGAACCCAAAAATTTCTCGGACGCCATCCCTTGGCAACCCCGCTGGTTGCTGCTGCGGCACTGGTCATTCTGGGCCTGGGAGGCTACGGCTTGGCACAGTGGCGGCGCGCTGAATCGGCCGCTGCCCGTGCCTCCGGCACCGTTCGGTCGATGGAATTCCTCTTAACCAACGGTGTTCCATTCGTTACGGGAGTCCCGAAGGACATCGCCTTTGCCGACGTATTGGTCCGGACCAGCAAGCGGTTGGCAGACGACTCCGGCCTTAGTATCGCCGAGCGGGCGGACATGCAGTCCGGTATTGCCACCGTCCTGAACCAACTGAGCCGTCCCAGCGATGCACTCACAGCAGCGAACACCGCGCTAGATTGGGCGATTCTTGGCCAAAGCCCAAACACTTTGTTACGAGCCGCTTCCACCGCCATGGACATGCGAATGTCGCACGGTGATTGCATAGGCGCGCTCGCCGCCATGCGGCAGGCCAACACAAGTTACCAAGGAGGCGCGTCCCTTTCTGTCTCGCAGCAAGTCAGTTTCCTCCAGGTACGCGCTCAGGTACGGGGCAACTGCCAGAGTGACTATCAAGGCCAACTGGCTGATCTGGGCGCAACCTTCGAATTGCTCAGCCGCTACCAGCAAGATCCAACTGTCCCCCGCGAAATGCTGCCGTTCCGGACTGCGAATATCTATGGCGGATACGCCTACTCGCTGGCAGGCGTTAAAGACTACAGCAAGGCTCGCGAGGTGGCAAACGCGGGCTTGCAATACACGGCTTCACACCCTGAGTTGAGGGCGTCTAGCAGCTTACTGCATCGCATCCTATCTACCGCGGCATACGCCAGTCACCAACTCGACAGTGCGGCCGCCGAAATGGAAACCGCGACCACATTGTCCGAAGGTTCCACCTCGGAGTTCGAAGTGCTGCGCAACCGCATGGTTTGGGCCTCGCGTATCGCCGAAGCAGGCGATCCCTCGCGCGCCTTGCGTCTCATCGACGAGAGTATGCGGCGGTTACGTTCCAATGCCGACCAGGTAGGCGGACAGCGCTGGATGGTCTTGATAGACGCCGCGCTTGCTTACCAACGGTCGGGCCACTGCGAACCCGTGCCGGACCTACTCAAGGAGGCGGACGCCCTCCTGCCCGGCGGAATCGCCTCGCCGTTCTGGCGCGGCAACCGACTCACGGCGGAGGCATTATGCCTTTCAGCCGCGGGGCGGGCAGCTGAAGCTAGGTCCAAAGCTCGCGAGGCCCTGCCTCTGGTCAACTTTCCCGATGGTTCGCCAGCTAGGCAAGCTCTTGAGGCCGCTACAAAATAGCCCTCACACCGTGCCTGTGGGAGATTGCGTTAGCCGCATAAATGAGGATCGGCCTACGGACAACTGCTCCGTTGTAGGTTCCCTCTTGAGCCATTGGGGTTCGGGCGACACTTGAAAGCGGCAGTCGCTAGGGTAAGTCGCCCACCGGCTGTAATACAAATCGATGGCTGTTCTGTCCCCCTTCAGGCTGACAGAACAGAAACAATGCAAGACTGAAACCGATTCGACTGTGGTGCATCACACCCAACATGATTCTTGTCAACCGCGTTAAGTTCCCATCTGCACAAAATGGGGCAAATGATCAGCGCTTCTTTGTTGAGACCGGTTCACTCGAACCGGTGGTTGTAACGGTCGAGGGATTCGGGGATGATCTCCAAAGATCGAGTGGATTGTTCGACGTTCGAGCCCAACCCAGCACCATTGCTATCAATGGAAGACAAGCGACGGGTTTCATTGTGTACATCCGCACGGCAAATAGTAACTATCTGAATGGAAGCCTTGCCTTCATCCAGCAGGGGGCCAGACCCGATACAGGACTGTCGTTCTCTGTGCACGCGCTTTAAACTTTCTCCGATAGGAACAGAAGTTGTGGGTTAAACCGAGGCCACTGCGCATTTGGACGGAACCTACCGACCATGATCCCCAAAATCCCAACTTCCGCTTTGCCGACAACAGCATTTCCTATCATAACGAGGAGCGAGTCGGTCACTGGGCCTCCTTGTGTTTGGTTTTATTCGGCAAATGCTCTTTCCACGCACGCCTTCACGTTGCTCCAGTCGCGATCGCTGAAGTGGCCAATGGTCGTCATCAGCGCATACACGCAAAAGTGGCACTCCGTGCGAAGTCCAGCCGCTTGCCAAACCTAAAAGGAGTAATCAGACGAGGACGCCGGCCTCGGCGGGCGTGTTGTGAGAATTCCCACCAGGATGTCGGGTCGCTCAGTGAGATAAGTTGCGCTGCCGATGACGACAGCGGGACTGCCTTTCGTTTGCACGGCCCCTTCGAGGACGCCAATGGCCTCGAAGGCCTCACCAGTCCGCAACCAACGTCTCCCGCTGCCTCCATTCCATCCTGGCGAGCCAGCCAACATACAGGCCCTCAGCCACCAGATGCGCAATCCCAAATACAGAAGCGTGAGGCGCAACCAACACCGTTGTCAAGAAACAAATCACTGCCCAACTTCCGTTTGCTACCACCAGCAACACAATCATCCCCATGGGCCTCTTCCGTCGCACCGCAAGCGAAAAAGAGAAAGCTCCGTATATCAGGTTCACCACTCCAAGCCCCATTACAAACTCAACCGGCAGCGCGTACAACCGGCCCAGCCATCCTGCCAGCGTCAGCATTGCGACACCCACAACCGCGGCACCAATGCAGTCCACCCACAACACGTTTTTGAGCAGAGCGATCATACCCGTGGTCAGCACTCAAAGGCCTGCTCAAAACATAATATCGAGTTCTATGACCCTTGCCAAGGGGCGGAACACGTTCAGCCGACCCGCGTTTGGCAACTTGCGCCATCGGACTAAACCGACGGCACTCTCGCTCTTCTCCACACCGCTTCGTTTTGCGGAAGGTTCCAATTCGGACGGGCAGCTCAGTTCGTTGTAACGGTAGCGAAGCATCCCGCAATCGTCGTCGAGCGGCCTCCCACACACCCTCATCGTCCCCCCGCCGCCAAATGCTCCATCAAATACCGCCCCATCAGCGCATGGATATGCAACGACGTCCCCTTCCCCTCATTAATCGAGTGCGACCGATTCGGATACGCCATCATGTCAAACGGCTTCCCCAACTCAATCAACCGATTCGCCAATCGCTCCACCCCCTGATAGTGACAGTTATCATCCCCCGTCCCATGCACAATCAGTAACTTCCCCTCCAACCCCTCCGCAAAATTGATCGGCGATCCCTCCTTATACCCCTTCGCATTGTCCTTCGG
>JANODS010000072.1:0-1860 GCA_031412835.1 Acidobacteriota bacterium
GGGGGTTTGCCGGAGTGGGGTTAGTGCTCGGTGGGATCGTCGGGTTGCGGGCGGGGCAGGCGTTGACGTTTGACCAGTATAAGTGGGCGATTGCGGCGTGCTTCTTCGTGATCGGAGGGGCTTATATGGCGTTTACGCAGATGGGGACGATGTGGGGGGCGGTGGTTTTTATTACGTTGTCGCGGGTGGCGATGGGGGCGAATAATGTTTTGAACCGGAGCATGCTGTTGCTGTATGTGCCGGACGAGTTTCGGGGGCGGGTGTTTGCGACGGTGGAGATGTTGATGAACGTGTCGATGATGGTTTCGATGACGTTGGCGGCGTTGGCAGTGGACCACTATCCGATACGGTTGGTGGGGCTGGTGGCCGGAGGGATGACGGCGTTGACGGCGGTGTTGTGGACTTGGGCGAACTTGGCGGGGAAGCTGCCGGCGATGGAGCGGGCTACTTAGCGGCGCGGTCGTTTCGGTAGATGGTGCCTTCTTTCATCACGAAGAAGACCTTTTCGGTTTGGCGGATATCGATGGAGGGATCGCCGGGGACGGCGACGACATCCGCGAGCTTACCGGCGGTGAGGGTGCCGAGGCGATCAGCGATGCCGAAGAGTTCGGCGTCGACGCTGGTGGCGGCTTTGAGGGCGTCGAGGGGCTTCATGCCGTGGTCGACGAGGAGGCGGAACTCGCCGGCGTTGCGGCCATGGGGGTAGACGCCGGCGTCGGTGCCGAAGGCGATTTTGACGCCGGCGGCGATGGCTCGGCGGACGGTGAGGTCAATGGCATCGAGGGCGAGGCGGCCTTTGCGGACGACGCGAGGGTCGAGGCGACCAGCGGCGATGCCCTCGCGGACGCCTTCGTAGGCCATGAGGGTAGGGACGTAGTAGGTGCCCTTGGCGACCATCAGCTTAAGGCCTTCGTCGTCGAGGAAGGAGCCGTGTTCGATGGAATCGATGCCGGCGCGGATGGCCCGTTTGGCACCTTCGGGGCCGTGGGCGTGGGCAGCGGCCTTTTTGCCCATGCTGTGGGCTTGGTCGACGAGGGCGTTCATTTCTTCCTGCGTGAGTTGGGGGGAGTCGACGTCGTTATTGAGGGACATGACGCCGCCGGTGGCGCAGACCTTGATGACGTCGGCTCCGTACTTGACGTTCCAGCGGACGGCGGCGCGCATGGCGTCGGGTCCGTTGCCGACGGCGGGGTTTTCGAGGGAGTCGGAGAGGGCACCGGCGATGTAGCCGTTGGTGGAGTCGCAATGGCCGCCGGTGGTGCCGATGGAGTTGACGACGGTGAGCATGCGCGGGCCTTCGATATGGCCTTTGTTGATGGCTTCGCGGAGGCCGATGTTCATGAACTGCGAGCCGCCGAGGTCGCGGATGGTGGTGAAGCCGGCTTGGAGGGTGATCTTGGCGTTGGGGACGGCGGCAAGTGTTCGCTCGGGAATGGTTTGGGTGAGGCCGGAGAGTTGGCGGGCGGAGGAGTCACCGGGGGTGCCGCCGCGAAGGTGGGTGTGGGCGTCCATGAAGCCGGGGAGGAGGGTGGCTTCGCCGAGGTCGATGATGCGGGCACCGGGGGGGATGGTCGAGTTGGGGGAGACGGATTCGATGCGGGTGCCGTTGATGATGAGGAGGCCGGGGGAGAGGAGGGTGTTGGATTGGCCGTCGAAAAGCCGGGCGGCTTTGAGGGCGATGACTTCGGCGGTACAGGGGAGGGTAAGGAGGATGGCGAGGAGGAGGGGGCGCATGGGATGAGTATAGCGGTGATTATTCTTGGGCGGCGGCGAAGTCTTGTCCAATACAAGATGAGCCTGGAGAACCGGTCGATTCCAACACAAGATGAGCCTGAAGGTGTCCGGATGGGCCAAGCTGGG
>JANODS010000073.1:0-2876 GCA_031412835.1 Acidobacteriota bacterium
TCGGCAGCGGGGTCGCTTTGCTGGCCGGATATGCGGCTTCGGCTCCGATGGACCGCGCGCTCTTCGCGGTGGCCGCGCTGCTGGGCGGGTGGTTCATTTTACCGAAGGCGTGGTTCGCGGCTCGGCACCTTCGGCCCGACATGAACTTTTTAATGACCGTTGCCGTTGGGGGTGCCATCGCGATTGGCGACTATGCGGAGGCGGCGACCGTTGCGTTTCTGTTTGCAGTTTCGAATTCGCTGGAGACTTGGAGCGTGGGCCGGGCGAGGCGCGCCGTGGAAGCGCTTTTGAAAGTTGCGCCGGACGAGGTCGAGTTGCTGTTGGCGGACGGGCGGACGCAGGCCACGCTCGTTTCCTCCATCGAGGTTGGCAGCATTTTCCGGGTGCCGCCGGGCTCGCGAATTGGCCTTGATGGCGAGGTGGTGGCTGGCCAGTCGGAGGTGGATCAGGCGGCGATCACGGGCGAAAGCCGACTGGTGGGGAAGGAGCCAGGGTCGGAGGTGTTTGCGGGGACGATTAACGGGAACGGGTCCATTGATGTTCGCGTGACGAAGCGGTCAACGGAGACCATGATCGCGAAGGTGATCCGGATGGTGGAGCAGGCCCAAGCGAGCCGGTCGCCGTCGGAGACTTGGGTGGAACGGTTCGCCCTGATTTACACTCCGGTTGTTCTGCTCGCGGCAGTTCTCGTTGCGCTGGTACCGCCTTTGTTTTTGAGCCAGCCGTGGCAGCCTTCGATCTATCAGGGGCTGGTGTTGTTGGTCATCGGGTGCCCTTGCGCGCTGGTGATCTCTACGCCGGTTAGCATTGTGGCGGGATTGACGGCCGCAGCCGGTCAAGGGGTTTTGATTAAGGGAGGAAAGGCGTTGGAGGCGGCGGCGCACCTGCGCGCCATCGCGTTCGATAAGACGGGGACGATAACGCGGGGGAAGCCGGCGGTCGCGGGCATTTACCCGCTCTCTGGCCACAATGAAGCCGAACTGCTGGCGATTGCCGCGGCGCTGGAACACGGCAGCAGCCACCCCTTGGCGAAGGCCATTTGCGCGCACGCCGGAGCGCAAGGCTTGGCTCCGGTCCCGGCGACCGATTTCAAGATGATCCCCGGCAAAGGTGCGTCCGCGCTGCTGGCCGGCATTCCGTATTGGATGGGGTCTCACCGCTATCTGGAGGAGCGCGGGGAAGAGACGCCCGAAGTGCATGCGAAGTTGGCGGAGTTATCGGCGAGCGGCCACTCGGTTGTGGTGATTGGCACGGCGGAGCACGTCTGCGGTTTCATCGCACTGGCGGACCAGCTTCGAGACGGCGTTCCGGCGACGCTGGCGGCGCTTCGCGCGCTGGGAGTTGCAGAGATCATAATGCTGACCGGCGACAACGAGGGCACGGCTCGATCGGTGGCGGCGGCGGCGGGGATCACCAGTTTCCGCGCTGAGTTGCTACCCGCGGACAAGTTGAAGATCGTGGAGGAACTGGTCGACCGTTGGCAGTCGGTTGCCATGGTAGGCGACGGGGTGAACGATGCGCCGGCGATGGCGCGCTCGACTCTGGGGATTGCGATGGGGGCGATTGGATCAGACGCGGCGATTGAGGCTGCCGATGTGGCCTTGATGACGGACGACATTGCGCACTTGCCTTGGCTGATTGGCCATTCGCGGCGGACGCTACGGGTGATCCGACAGAATGTTGGGTTGTCGCTGGTTGTGAAGTTCGTGGTCGCGGCACTTTCTTTCGCTGGCTATGCGTCGCTCTGGGCGGCGATTGCTTCCGATATGGGCGTTTCGCTGCTGGTGATTGCGAATGGGCTGCGCCTATTGAGAGCGGCAAGGCCAAATGAAGACTGATCTTGCCGCGTTGGTTTGGATTGACTAGGCTTTGCGTTTGTGGTTCTGCGCGGCTTTGTACATGGCGTTCATGCTGCCGAGCAGATAGGACAGGCCGACGCTGGGGCGGTACTGGCCGGGGGCGGGTTCGGCACCGGCGACGACCCCGAGGGCGGGGATGTGATCGGGGATCACGATGCCGTCGAAGTCGACGTCGACGAGAGCTTGCATGATCTTGCTCATGTCGTAGTAGCCGTCGTCGATTAACGTTTCGGTGAAGTGGGGCAGCGGGGCGCTGACGTTGCGGAAGTGGATTTTGAACAGCTTCTTTTTGCTGGCGAAGTACTTGATGGCTTCGACCGGATCCTTGCCGGTGGAGGAGCCGCCTTCGAGCCAGGAGCCGACGCAGAAGCAGACGCCGATGTTGGGGCTGTTGGCGATTTCGATCGCCTTCTTGTAGCCTTCGAAATTACTGAAGATGCAGCGGGGGACGCCGGCGAGCATGCGCTTGGGCGGATCGTCCGGATGGATGCCGATGCGGACGCCGGCTTGTTCGGCGACGGGGACGACCTTCTTGATGAAGTAGGTATAGTTCTCCCAGATCTCCTGTTCGGTGTAGACGCGACCGTGGGAGAGGGGCTCGGTGTAAGTTTTGCCGGCCCAGGTGCCTTTCCAATCGGGGCTGGTGGAATCGCCGTCGCGGGCAGAGTAACCGCGGGGGCTGGTAATGCGGCCGCTGGACCAGATGCCGTTGCCCATGTGGGCGTAGGTGGAGTAGGGGACGCCGGCCTTGCCGAGATAGCGGATGTAGTTGAGATACTCTTCGATGCGCTGATCGCGGCCGGGGAGGTTGAGGGTGACTTCGGGCATGTTGTGGAGGCTGCCGCTGGGGCCGGCTCCGCTGCCGATGTTGTAGACCTTGAAGCCGGCGGCTTCCCAAAGTTTGCGTTGGGCGATGAAGTCTTCGGCGGTGGCGGCTTTGGGGTTGACGGCGAGGCTGAGCCAAGTGACGCCTAGCTCCTTGAGGAAGTGCATGTGTTCCGGGGTGGGCTGGCCGGC
>JANODS010000074.1:0-1698 GCA_031412835.1 Acidobacteriota bacterium
GACAAGAATCGGCTGTTTTTCCGGTATTCGTATGACGATACGCCGTATCTGCGAGCGCCTGTTTATGGGCAAGATCGGAAGAATATTGCCCCGACGGCCGGGCCGCAAACGTTCACGCGTTGGAACAGTGTCGTCGAAGATACGCACATTTTCTCACCGACGACGATCGCCACGCTGCGGTATTCGGCGACGCGCCTCGTGAATTTTCGGCGGCCGTATTCGGACAACTTTGATATTGAATCGTTGGGCTTTCCGGCGAACCTACGGCAGGGGATGGTGGATCCGGTATCGCTGCCGGCGATTACGATTAATGGCCTGAGCGTGACTGGTTCGATTCCGAACATAATTGTGGGCGGGATCATTGGGGCGACGGACTTGATTCGGTTTGGAAATACGCAGCAGAATATGCAGGGCGCGGTGACACGGAACTTTGCCAAGCATACGGTGAAGATGGGCGGGGAGTTTCGGGTGATTCAGTTCAACAACTGGCAGACCGGTGACCAGGCGACCAACTTCACTTTCCAGCCTAACTTTACGCAAGGGCCGAATCCGGCTTCGCCGACGGCGAATACGGGGCTGGGGCTGGCGACGTTTTTGTTGGGGATTCCCGGGGGTGGGGTGAACCCGGCACCGGCGTTGGCGCAGACGAATAAGTACATCGCCGGGTATGTGCAGGATGCGTGGAAAGTGACGCCGAAGTTGACCGTGAATTTGGGGGTTCGGTATGACTTTGAGACGCCGCGGACGGACCGGTTTAACCAACTGACGAATTTTGATTTCGCGGCTCCTTCGCCGTTGAAGGTGACGGGGTTGGATTTGAAGGGCGGATTGACGTTTCCGGGAGTGAATGGGCGAAGCCGGTACAACGCCCGGCCGGACCGGAATAACATTGCTCCGCGGGTTGGCATCGCTTGGCGGGCGAATTCGAAGACGGTGATTCGGACGGGCGGCGGGCTGTTTTATGCGGGGTTGACGGGGGTGGGGGGTGGGACGGCTCCGTTCGGGTTGAGTGGATATCAGGCGGCTACGACGATCATCTCGAGTTTGGATGGGGTGACGCCGATCGTGACGTTGAGCAACCCATATCCGAACGGGTTTAACAAGCCGACGGGGAGTTCGGCGGGGCTGTCGACGTTGCTGGGGCAGGGGATTCAATTCTTTGACTACGGGAACTACACGCCTTACAGCGGGCAGTGGAATTTGGGGATTCAGCGGGAGTTGCCGGGAAGCGTGTTGCTGGAGGTGGGGTATGCGGGTAGCCGGGGCGTGGGGCTGTTTGAGAACCGGCAGTGGAACCAGCTCGACCCGAGCCAACTGAGCCAGGGAGACGCGCTGCGGCAACAGGTGACGAACCCGTTTTTTGGGCAGATTGCAGTGGGAACGTTGGCGAGCCGGACGGTGGCACGGGCTCAGTTGTTGCGACCGTTGCCGCAGTTTGACGGGGTAGGTTCGCAGAACGCGAGTTGGGCGACGTCGAGTTATCATGCCCTGGAGATGAAGGCCGAGAAACGCTTCGCGAGCGGGATGAACGTGATGGCTTCCTACACCTATTCGAAAACGATGGACTATGGGGCCGGGGCGTTTGCCGGGGAGACGCTTGGCGGCGGTGGAGTTCAGAATTGGTACAACCTGGCGGCGGAGTGGAGTTCGTCGACGATCGACCAGACGCACCGGTACATCATGAACGCGGTTTATGAG
>JANODS010000075.1:0-2554 GCA_031412835.1 Acidobacteriota bacterium
GCTGATCGGCGACGACGAAATCGCGCCCCCTGTCTGCATCTTCCACAGCACCTTCGCCGTCTTCGCTTCCAGCGCAATCAAGTTCCCCTCCGCCGATGCAACCATCAACACTCCCCCCGCGGTCGCCAAAACCCCAGCCGCCAACGATCCCTTCGACAATCGATAGTCCCACTTCGTCTCCCCCGTCACCGTGTCAATCGCCTTCACCCCCGTCAACACCGGCTCTCCGGTCGGCATACTCCGCCCGCCCCAATAAGCCTTGCCGGGCTCATACACCGAAGGCTCCCGCAAATACCGCTGCGGCGCATCAGCATAAACAACATACATCCATCCCGACTTCGCATCATAAGACGGCGACTGCCAATTCGTCCCCCCCACCAAACTCGGAGCCACCACTCGGCCCTCCGGCGAAGAATCAGAATTCGGCCGCACCTTCGGCCGACCATCGGCCTCGAACCCGTCGTTCCAAGTCTGCCGAACGTACGCCTTCCCCATCAGCAACTTGCCGTTCGTCCGATCCAGCACATAAAACATTCCGTTCCGATTCGTCTGCACCATCAGTTTCTGCGTCCCCCGGTTCACCAAAATCACATCCTGATTAGCATCCCAATCATGCGTGTCATTCGGCGTGAACTGGTAGTGCCACTTTCGCATCCCGTTGTCCGGGTTCAAAGCCACCACTGAACACGAAAACAAGTTATCCCCCTTCCGCACCTCGCCATCCATATCCGGCCCCGGATTCCCGGTTGTCCAGTACAGCGTGTCTAACTCCGGATCGTAGCTCCCCGTCAGCCACGTCCCCGCCCCGCCCCGCTTCCAACTATCGCCCTTCCACGTCTCACTGCCGAACTCCCCCGGCCCCGGAGTCGTATAGAACCGCCACAACCGCTTCCCCGTCTTCGGGTCATAAGCATCCAAAAACCCGCGAATCCCATGCTCCCCGCCCGCCACCCCGACAATGATCTTATCCTTCACCACCAGCGGTGCCGCCGTCACGCTATAGCCCTCCATCGTGCTCGCGAGTTGGGCCTCCCAAAGCGGCAGCCCGGTCCGCGCATCTAATGCCACCAGCGCCGCGTCCAGCGTCCCCACAAACACCCGATTGTCCAACACCGCCACCCCCCGGTTCGACCGGTTGCTCTCAAACGCGTTCACCACCTTCTGCTTCCGCTCGTACTTCCAAATCTCCAACCCCGTCCGCGCATCAAACGCGAACACCTGCCCCGGCATCGCCGACGTGTACATCACCCCGTCCACCACAATCGGCGTCGATTGCAGCACCGCATCTCCCGGCATCTGTGCCGCCCATTTCGTCTGCAGGTTCTTCACATTCGCCGTCGAAATCTGGCTCAGCGCCGAATAGTGCGTCCCCTGGTAGTCGCCCCAATACGTCAACCAATTCTGCGGCTCTGTCGCCGACCTCTGAATCCGCTCCGCCGTCAATCCCCCGGCGATCTCCACCTTTACCGTCTCCTTTAAATCGCGTCCCCCGCGCCCCTTCAAATAGGCCACCACATCGTCCATCTCTCCCGCGCTCAGCTTCGCGGTCGGCATCAACGACCCCGGCGTCACCGTCACCACCACCTTCTGCTTATCCAGCATATGCAGCTTCCCCGTCACATCCATCAAGTGCAAAGTAAACGTATCCTGGTTCCGCGCCACCCCCCGCACCGTCCGCCCATCCGCAAACTTCACTGTCGTCACACTCGGCCCCACCATCCGCCTGCCCCGGCCCTTCGCCACCGACCCCGGGTCCATCAACTTCTGCCGCAACATCTCTACCCCCATCGCCCCCGCCGCCGACAAGTCCGGACCCACCACCCCGCCCCGCGCATTCACCGCGTGGCAACCCGAGCACCCCCCCGTGCCAAAGAAGATCTTCTCCCCCGCCGTCGCATCGCCCACCACCGTCTCGTTCGCCCGGGCCCCGCTCTCGCTCAAGCTCCGCACGTAGCTCACCATCGACCAAATCTGGTCAATCTTCAACCCCCCAAACGGCGGCATCTGCGTACCCTTCACCCCGTTCCTAATGTTCAAAAATATCTCGCCATCCTTGGTGCCATGCTTGAACACCCCGGTCGCCAGCGCCGGCCCCCGTTCACTCCCCGCCGCGTTCCCCCCGTGGCAGGCCTGGCAGGTCTGTTCATACAGCCGCTTCCCCGTGGCAATCGCCTCCGGTTTCCCCGCCAGAGGGTTCTTCTCATTCTCCGGCACATGCTCCTGTGCCCCCAACGTCCCCATCACCACCGCAAAAATAACCAATCCACGCATGAGCACCATTATCTCTCCACCGAACTCGATATAATGCGCCTTGTTCAAGATTACACTTTTCTTCTTCGCCCTCTCCGCCTTCGCCCAGGAGATCCACCCCGACCGCCGCGTCACCTTCCGCCTCAACGCGCCCCAAGCCAAGGAAGTCACCTTCTACGGCGACTGGATGCCCGTCGGCTCCAAACAGCCCATGCTCAAAGACGCAAAGGGCGTCTGGACCATCACCGTTCCCTCCCTTCCGCCCAGTGTCTATATCTACGCTTTCACCGTCGACGGGCTCACC
>JANODS010000076.1:0-1606 GCA_031412835.1 Acidobacteriota bacterium
CTTGCGCTTTCTGCCGCCCTTTATCGTTACGGAGAAGGAGGTCGATCAAGGCTTGAAGGTCCTCGGTCGGCTGTTCCGGGCTTACAAGAAGCCGAAGACGAAATAATTGAGAGATGGTGGCTCTAGCCTGCACTATCTCGGTGCATGGCCAGAGCTCGCCGCGTTACTCTCCCGTTTTTCCCCCACTATGTTCGCCAGTTGGCGAAGGACCCGGCGTTTACGGACGAGACGGACTATCGAGCCTATCTCCACGTGCTCGGTCGGGCGGCATCCCGACATCACTTGTCGATCCTGGCCTACTCGCTCGAGCCGACGGTGGCCCATCTTCTTGTGCTTCCTGTCAGCCCGGCGACGCTCTCTCGGACGTTGGCGCAAGTGAACCGCGAGTATTCCCTTTGGCGTCATATACGGAGCGAACAGAGCACGCCGGTGTGGTCGGGCCGGTTTCAGTCCTGCGCGTTCGACCGGCCTCAGCTCTGGGCGGCGATCCGTTTTCTGGAGGCTCGAACGGCCGCGCACTCGAGTCGGAATATCCATCATACGGGCGAGGATTCGGCTCGTTTGCTCGATCTGGCGCTGTGGGCAGAGGTTTACGGACCCGCCCGGTGGGCCCGCTTTGCCGGGCTGACCGATCCGCCGTTTGAAACGGCTCTGGCATTAGGCATCGTCTCCGGCCGACCGCTGCTCGAATCGGTGCAAGCGAAAGCGGCTACTAGATAGGAATTATTCTTATCTGGGAGATACATGCATCCCCGTCGAGCCGTCCCGCATCTCTTTAACGGTATGGACATTGAGCAACGCATGGAGTGGTTCCGCGATCAATGCCTCTCAGCCGGGCTCCCCTGCACCCATCAGCGTCAAGTGCTCTACCGTGCGCTTTTGCAAGCCGAGGATCATCCCAGCCCCGAGATGCTATTTGATCGGGTTCGGAGGGATATCCCGTCGATTTCGCTCGGCACGGTCTATCGCAACATTCGGACCTTCCTTGAGAGTGGCCTGATTGGAGAGGTTAGCCTTCATCATGGTTCGTTGCGATTGGAAGCGAACAACGCCCCCCACCACCATTTCGTTTGCACGCAATGCCGTACCATGTTTGACCTTCCGGCCGAGGGCATGGAAGAGATTCAGTTACGTCGCCCGTTGCCAAAAGGCTTTCGGGTGAACCGATTTCACGTCGAGGCGCACGGCCTTTGTGCCGGCTGCGCTTCAAAAAAAACTAGGAGATAAACACGCATGCTTGGAGTTGGAGAGAAGTTTCCCGCGTTTCACTTGAACGCGGCCGTTAGCCTGGAAAAGGGCAAAGAGTTCGCCGAGATTCACCAGGACACTTATGCCGACAAGTGGAAGGTGTACTTCTTTTGGCCGCTCGATTTCACCTTTGTTTGCCCCACTGAAATTGCGGCGTTCGGCAAGGCGAACAAAGACTTTGCTGATCGTGACGCTCAGGTTCTCGGTGGATCCACCGACTCCTGGTTCACCCATCTGAACTGGCGTTTGCATCACGACGAACTTCGGGACCTGCCTTTCCCCATGCTGTCCGACTTCAAGGCTGAGTTGGTCACCGCCCTCGGCATCCGCGATCCGCACATCGGTGCCGCGCAGCGGG
>JANODS010000077.1:0-3617 GCA_031412835.1 Acidobacteriota bacterium
CTGGAAGAGATCGCGGCCGACATGAACTTCTTGTACAACCTTTGGCTGGATATCCGGTCGAAGGCGGAGAAGCGGCCGGCTCCCTTACTCGTGCATCATGATCTGGACATTGTGCAGCGGACGTTGCGCGATCAATTGACGACCGACTACAAGACGATTTGGCTCGACAACGAGGAGTTGTACGAGAGCACGGTGAACTTTGTCCAGCGGTTTCAGCCCGCGCTGGTGAGCAAGGTTAAGCTGTGGACGCGACCCGTGCCGATCTTCGACACCTTCAATATTACGGCGGAGTTGGAGAAGGCTTTGCGGCCAAAGGTATGGCTGAAGTCGGGCGGTTACATTGTAATCAACCAGACGGAAGCGTTGGTGGCGATCGATATCAACACGGGTAAGTACGTCGGTAAGTCGAATCGGTTGGAAGATACGATTGTCAAGACGAATACGGAGGCCGTGAAAGAGATTGTTCGGCAGATTCGCTTGCGCGATTTGGGCGGAATCATCGTAGTTGACTTCATCGACATGGATGAGCGCAAGAACCGGCAGAAGGTGATGCAGGTGCTAGAGGAAGCCATGATGGTGGATCGGGCCCCGTATAAGATTTTGCAGTTCAATGACTTCGGGTTGGTGGCGATTACTCGGAAACGGGTGAAGCAGTCGCTCGAACGGACGCTGTGCATGCCGTGCGTTTATTGTGAAGGCGCGGGTACGGTGAAGAGCGTACAGACGGTGATCGGCGAAATTATGGCCGAGTCGCAGAAACTGGCGCGGGCGATCGACGGAAAAGAGGTGATGCTGCGGGTGCATCCTGAGGTGGCGAAGGTGCTGAAATCGCACAAGAACCAGTACCTTGAGGAACTTGAGGGCATCTTCGGTCGGCCGGTGCTCGTGAAGGGCGACGCGGCGGTCCATATTGAGAAATACGATTTGGGCTAATGGGTCGCCTGTTTGCAGTAGCGGTGAGTTGCGCGGCGCTGGCGCATGGTCAGGACCTTACGGTTCGGAGCGAGTTCCAGCGTCCGGGATTAGATGGTGAGGTGATCGCGGCTGACCAGTCGGGCCGGTCGCGGGAGATTCTATCGCCGGCGGTGGCGCGGAACGGATATG
The DNA here is from genome assembly GCA_031412835.1 of Acidobacteriota bacterium. Taxonomy (GTDB): domain Bacteria; phylum Acidobacteriota; class Terriglobia; order Bryobacterales; family Bryobacteraceae. Next base: position 1,105 of record JANODS010000077.1, read on the forward strand.
CTTCCTACTTTTTGACGGTGCGGGTGCCGGCCGGCGTGGAGTGGTATTTGGAAGTGGGTCAGAACCCGGAGAACGCGGCGCGGGCTGTTTTGTATCAAGTGGGTTACGACGGGGCGGGATTGCCGGACCAGTTGACTAAGGTTGAGATGCCGGTGAAGGGGAAGGCGGAGAAGACTGAGGTGCGGAGTTACTGGCTGGACTTATGGGTGGACGCCGGAGCGCCGGTGCGCCGGATTAAGGTAGAGCCGCAAGTGTGGGTGGGGGATCGGTGGATTGTGTATCCGATGGAGTTTCGGGTGCAGGCGGCGACGGTGCCGGGGTTTATGCCACGATTCTGGGGGCATCCGGACGTGGCGACGCGCGCGGACGCGGTGATGATCAGCGGGTGGCGAGACTTTTTGTGTCGGCAGTTGCCGGCGCAGGCCAAGGTGGAGACGGCAGCGACGGTGCGGCTGTTACAGCATCGGAATGTGTTGCAGGACGTGGCGCTCGCGAAGAAATTGGGGAAGGCTTCGGCGGAAGCGGCCCTGCGGGCGGGTGGGGTGGCGTTGGGAACGGAAGGGTGGTGCGCGGCCCCGGTGGAGAGTTGGCAGAAAGATTTGCCGGTCGAATGGTACCTGCGGGCGCGTGACTTCTTATACCGGAACGCGGTAAACTGAAGATTCCTTTTGCGGAGAGATGGCCGAGTGGTTTAAGGCGCACGCCTGGAAAGCGTGTGTACTCGAAAGGGTACCGAGGGTTCGAATCCCTCTTTCTCCGCCATTCCTTTAAAACGTGTAGCGGAGCGAGAATTGCAGCATCCGCGCGGTATCGTCGAGGCGACTGGCTCCGACGAAGTTGAAGGGATTATAGGTGCTGGTGATGCGGCCGAAAGCTAGGCTTTGCGCGCTACGCGTGGGCAGGGCGAAGCGAGGCGTGTTGAGTGTGTTGTAGAACTCGGCGCGGAACTGGAGCCGATGCCCCTCCCGGATTCCCGGGAAGGTCTTGTAGACGCCGGCGTCCCAGTTGGCCATGCCCTGGCCGAAGAACGTGTTGCGTCCGAGCGAATCTTTGCCGCTGCCGCCCGGGTCGAAAACGCGTTGGCCGACGGGAGTGGCAATGGTGGGGAAAAAGCCGCTGAGGGGCAGTTGCTGGAGACTGTAGGGCTGGCCGGTGGCGGGGTTAGTACGACCGTTGTCGACGCTGGTTCCGTAGAGCGCCTGGTTGAGGAGAATGGGGCGGTCGTTAAAGACTCCATCGGCGTTCACGTCGTAGCCGGCGGTGACGGTGAAGGGGTTGCCGGTGGCGTAAGTGTGGTTGCCGCTGAGGGTCCAGCCGCCGAGGAGTTTGTTCTTTTTCAAGAAGGGCAGGGTGTAGCCGTAGTTGAAATTGACGCGGTGGGCTTGGTGGAAATCGCTCAGGCCGCGTTGGCTCTTGGCGCTGTCGAATTCGGTGATTGTAACTCCGGCGGTGTAATCGCTGCCGGTATCGATGGACTTACTCCAGGCGTAGTTGATCATCCAGTGCAGCCCTTTCTTATAACGCTGGCGGGCGGTGACGCGGAGGGCGTTGTAGTAACTCCAACTGCCGTTGTGGATGTAAGTGATGGTGGAGTACTGCGGATCCGGGCGGCGGCGGTTCGTCCAAGGCTGGGCGAGAGAGATGAAGCCCGGATCGGGCCGGGCGTTGCCGAGGTCGGGGTCGATTTTGTCGTACAGGATGCCGTCCGAGCCGAGAAAGGGGAAGCGCGCTCGGTTGAGGCTGGCGTTTTGGATAAGGCCGATGCCGCGGGTTCGGTTGTAGCCGACGGAGACGACGATGTCCTTCGAGACGGTGCGGTCGAGGGTGAAGTTAAACTGTTGAATGTTCGGCATGCCGAGATTGGGGGCGATGCGGGCGATGGCGAGGTTGGTGGGGTTGAAGGTGGTGGGGGAGTACACGTAGCCACTGGAGGGGTCGGCGACGTTGAAGGTGGGGTCGAAGGAGCGGAGGATGCCTTGGGGGGGCAGGGAACGGAGAGAGGCCCCGGATTGGGAGAAGATGCTCTGGAAGATGCGGGTGTGGAAGATGCCGAAGCCACCGCGGACGGAGAGGCGGCCGCGGTCGAAGGCCGGGGTCCAGGCGAAGCCGAAGCGGGGTTCGTGCCCTTTGGTGAAGTCGTCGTAGTTGTAATTAACTCGATCGTTGATTTCGTTCGGTTTGCGTACGTACTCGTAACGATAGCCTAAATTGATCGTTAGATTGGGGCGGAGCTTCCAGTCATCTTGAAAGTATAAGTTGGCTTCGGACATACGGTTCTGGGTGAAGAAGTTGCCGTACCCTTTCTGGTAACTGGGGATGTAACCGCGGAGGAAGTTTTCCCAGCCGTCGTAGAACGACGCCTGGCCGCGGATACCGGTGACGGCGAAGCTATAGAGGCCGCGGGAGTTGTTGTCGGCGAGGTCGTCGAGTTTGGCGCGGCGGTAGTCGATCCCGGTGCGGAGGGAGTGTTTGCCGCGAATATGGGAGAGGTTATAGTTGAACTGGTAGTCGGT
>JANODS010000078.1:0-5123 GCA_031412835.1 Acidobacteriota bacterium
GAAAAATATTGACCCTAACTCGTTGACTCTGAAAGACTTAAATTCAGATCATGGTATCGAATCTGCCGTATCAGCCCGGCAACCCCGAGGTGCCCTTTTTCATCCCCTTGAGTTCCGTTTTGGGGTACCCGGAATCGCGCCTCACAAGGTGTTTACATTTATATTTCCATTATTATCAATTACTTAAAAGAAATACTCCTCCGCGTTACAGTCTAAACGACCAGTAGGCTCAGGGTGGGAGTCAGGACTGGAAACGGCTCTGACCCCACTGGAGGGCTGTAATGGACGAACCGATCATCATCATCATCATCACCGAGCTGTGGTAGTTCGGGCAGCGAAGGCTGCCCATCTCATGCGTACACAGCCGCATGTAAACAAAAATTGAAACTTCAGTACTGGTTGTACTCAGTAATTCCTCTGGTATGATTCCTAGGAGTCCCCCCGCTAAGGGTACTCCTAGGATCGCCAGCTTCGCGTCCTTACTTCTTCGGTTTTTTCGTCCCCTCCAAAGAAATGCGTATTGCTGGCCTCTTGCTATTCCTATTTCCGGCCCTCCTCTACACGAACTCCCACCGCTGGCGCTCGGCTCCCATCTCTGTCGTTCCTCTCTCAAGCTCTTGGCATTCATCCGCCTATACCTCCCTTAAACAGGCTGCCAGTCAATCTTTCTCTCAGAACAATTACCACGGTGCATCAAAGTTTTACCAATTAGGCACCGAAATTGCACTCTCCCGCGAAGATCTCGTTTCGGCAGGTCGCTTCTCCTTTAACCAAGCCAGTACTCTAATGGCCATCGGCCGCTTTCGCGACGCCCTGACGACCTACCAACAGGCAAGAACATACGCCCAGAAATCCGGCGACACACAAACCAGTCAAACGGTCCACCTCGCTTTGGCCAACCTCTACCTGGCGTTTGGCGACCGGACTGCCGCCGCTTCCGCCGCTCGTCAAGGACTCTCCGCTTTAGATCAAAAATCAGACCTGCCCCGCCGAATGTCCCTTCTCCTGATCCTCGGACGGCTAAAAGCTCGCGAACAAGGCCTCGACGCCAGCCTGCCCTTTTTTCAAGACTCGATTACGATCGGACAAACCATCGATGCGGCCCCAAATTCCAGTAAACAATCCCATGAGGCCGACGCCTGGGACAATTTCGGCTACGAAGCCCAACAGCTAAAACAGACCGCTCTGGCCGAAAATGCCTATTGCCGCGCTTGGCACCTGCGGTCTATCCGCAACGATCCCCGTCTCGTCCAGTCCTACCCTCTCTTGGCCCGTATTTATTATGATCGTCAGGACCTATCCCGGGCTAAATTGTGGAACGAGCGCGCCTCACACGCCGCGGCTAATCTTCGTCTCCTCAAACCATGGACGATCATGCACCGCCAAGGTCAGATCGCCGCCGCGGAAGGCGATCGCGTCGCCGCCTTCGCCGCTTACGAAAAAGCGCTCGAAGAAGCTCGCCGCTGGCGCAGCGGCGTCATCCCCGCGGACCAGTTCCGCTCCCATGCCGAAGTGGAACTCAGCGATCTGTTCGACGACTTCCTCCGCATCGCCCCAACCTTACCCCCCTCCGCCCGTTTGCAGCGCCTGACGTTTCAAATACTCCAGGAAAGTCACGCCTGGAGCCTCCAAACGCAACTCGAACTCTCGGCCGGCATCTCGGAGCGCCTACCTGTCGCCTACCACCAGGAATTAGCAAAAGTCCGACACCTGGAATCCCAACTCTTGAGTGGACCCAACCCCACAGTGCGCGCTGAGGCGGACCAGAGAAGAGGCAATCTGCTCGAAATGGAGGCCGCCGCTGGAATGCCCGCCAAGATCAGTGGACCAACCGAGTTCCGAATAAACCAACTATCGCCCACCGAGGGCGTGCTTACCTTCCAGACCGATGAGCCATCCTCACAGCTCTGGCTGCTCACCCGGCGGGGGCTTCAGATCACTCCGTTGCCCGGACGGCGCGAACTCGCCGCCGCGGCGAAAGCCTTTCATAAGAACGTCTTCGAAAATTCGCCCACCCTCCGTTCCGACGGCCAACGATTGCTCGACACCCTCCTCGGCAAACTACGAGAACCCGCCCTCGCCGTTACCGATTGGCGAATCGTCCTCGACGATGGGTTGTTTGACATTCCTTTTGCGGCTTTATCCGTAAACGAAAGAGAGTTTTTGCTCGACAACCACACTGTATTGCAAGTGCCTACTCTTGGCGTTTCGGCCGCCAGCAATCCCTTGCATGGGTCGTTGCTGGGCGTCGGGGATCCGATTTTTAACCAGGCCGATCCACGCTTTCCAAAATCACCTCCCCCCTTCTGGCACCGCTGGTCCTTTTCTAATACCAGCCTGCCCGGATTCCAGTTACCTCGCTTACCCGCTTCTCTGATCGAGACAAAGCAGGCTATGGCAGCCTGGGGCTCGGGCCATCTTCTGACCGGCGCCACCGTCACCAGGGAAGATCTTTCTCGCGTCCTTCGAACCCAGGCACCCACCGTGCTTCATTTGGCTACCCACGCCATTCCGCTCAAGGCGGCCGGCGCAGCCGAAGAGGTTGGTCTCGTAATGAGTCTAGGACCGGATGGACAAGCTCGCTTTTTCGCCCAACGCGATATTATGGCGCTTCCAACCGCCCCCGCGCTGGTCGTCATGAGCGCCTGCCAGTCCGGCCAAGGCGAACAACGCCCCGGGGTCGGAGTCGTCGGCTTAACCCGCGCCTGGCTCATCGCAGGCAGCGAAAACGTCGTTGCTACCTATTGGCCGGTTCTCGATGACGCCGGCCCCTTCTTTACCACCTTCTATCGTCATATTGCGCAGAATGCTGCGATGAATTCAAATGGCCGCGGGCGCTTCGCCGTCGCGGCCGCGTTACGCCGCGCGCAACAAGCCTGCCTTCGCTCGGATACCTTCCGCGCGCAACCTCGTTATTGGGCAGGCTTTTTTGTGGCGGGAAAAGGATAACCTTGTGATATACGCTGTGAGTGACCTCCCCAACCTCCCGGATAATTCCGAACCGTCCACTCCCCCCAGTGACGCAATTGATTGGAGCGAACTCGTCGCTGCCGTTCAACGCGGTGAAAACGAAGGCATGGAGCGGCTCTATGCCGTTTTTGCCCGGGGCGTGCGATTCTTACTCATCCGTCAATTGGGCTTTCAGGATGTGGAAGACAAAATTCACGATACCTTTCTGTTTGTTGTAAACGCCATCCGCCGCGGCGAACTGCGCGAACCAGAACGACTCATGGGCTACGTCCGCACGGTGGTCCGCCGGCAAGTCGCCACCCACATTGATGGCCTCGTCCAAAGCCGACGCGACATGGGCGACGTCGAACTCGGCTATAAGCTGATCGACGAACGCGATGATCCAGAGGCCGAAGTCCTCGGCAAACAGCGCTTCCGCATCATGGAACAGATTCTCCGCGCCATCTCCCGGCGCGATCGGGAAATTCTCACCCGCTTCTATCTCCAGGAACAGACCCAGGAACAGATCTGCACCGAGATGGGCTTGACCGAAACCCAGTTCCGCCTCCTTAAATCCCGCGCCAAAGCCCGGTTCGGCGAATTGGGTCGACGCAAGCTGGGCTCTAAAATACCAGAAACAAAGAACTTCCGACAAGCCGGCGGAGCCTGAAAAAACAGTCCCCGATCCGCTTGACGCCAGACCTCCAGGAGGAGCACAATAGCTTTTGTAGGCGAACAAAAGGCGAAACTTGGCTCTCCCTGTCCTCTCTCTTGCAGAACTCGTTCGGCGTAAAGCTCCCGTCGCGGAGCTCTGCGCCTACACCCCGGCTGACCTGGCCAGCCTCCTGCCGGGCCTAGCCCCGGGCTCGATTACCGAGGTCACCGGCTCGCGCTCCTCCGGTCGAACGGCGCTGCTGCAAGCCGCTCTGGCCGCCGCCACCAGCCAAGGTGAACTCTGCGCCCTGGTCGATGGCGGAAACACCTTCAGCCCCTCCTCCGGCCAAGCCGCGGGCATCGCCCTCGACCGGTTGCTCTGGGTGCAATGCCAACGGCATCTGCCCCACGCCTTGCAAGCCGCCGATATGATCCTCCACGGAGGCGGCTTCCGGCTGACGGTACTCGATCTCTGTGAATTTCGCCCCGAGGAACTCCAGCGAGTCCCGCTCTCCTCCTGGCACCGTTTCCGACTCGCCGTCGAAAACACCCCCGGTCTGCTGCTGATTACGGCCGCTCAGCCCGTCGCCCGCCAATCGGCGACCACGCAGATCCAACTCGCCTCCCGCACCGCGAAATGGAGCGGCAACCTGCTACGCGGCCTCGACCTCGAAGCCAGCCTCCGCAAGCCGCGGCGCGGCGAAACAGCCCGGCTACGAGCGCAGGCGGGGTGACCAGCCCCGGGTGCAAACGATGATCGCCTGCGTCTACCGCCACGGCGGCCCATTTGAAAACCTGCCCATATTGGCCGAACAGTTTGCCGGTGCCTATGAGCAGCCCGACGACGATACCATCCTGTTCTCCATCGCCGGACTCGGCCGCCTCTTCGGCCCTCCCCCCCAGATCGCCGCCGAAATCGCCCGCCAAGGCCAAGCCCTCGGCATCGCCGGCAATATCGCCATCGCCCGCCACCCCGATACCGCCCGACTCGCCGCCCAGCACCGCCCCGGCCTCACCATTCTCTCCCCCGGCCAGGAGGGCGAAATCCTCGGCCCGCTGCCCATCTCCGTCCTCCCCGCCGAACCCGATCTCCTCGAAACCCTCACCCGCTGGGGCATCGAAACCATCGCCGATTTCCTCGCCCTGCCGCCGCTCGGCGTCCTCGAACGCCTCGGCGAGGAAGGCGGCCGCCTCCAGGCACTGGTCGATGGCCGCGGCCACCGCCCCCTCCAACTGGCCCGCCCCGTCGAACAGTACATCGCCGTCCGCGAACTCGAAGCCCCGGTCAGCAATCTCGAACCGCTGCTTTTCGTCGTCTCGAGCCTTCTGCACGACCTCACCAAACGCGTCCTCGCCGCCGGCAACGCGGTCCGCGAAATCGGCCTGCAACTGGAAATGGAACGCTGGGAGGTCAGCGAGCGCCTGATCGGCTTCCCTTCCCCCGTCCAGGATCCCCGGACGATGCTAAAACAACTCCAACTGAACCTCGAAGCCGACCGCCCCCGCTGCCCGGTTGTCGG
>JANODS010000079.1:0-3067 GCA_031412835.1 Acidobacteriota bacterium
GTGTACCAGCGTCGCTACAATGAGGGCAGTGGCTTATCAACAATCTGGATTATCCGGGCTTATGGCGCCGGATCGTATGGCGACGGGACTGCTGTTGCTTGTGAACAGTTCGATCTTCCTGGCGGTGCTTTTGGGCAATAATGACGCCTTTCCTTTCTATGCGGCGAAGACGCTGCCGGGGCTGGCGGCGGGGGAGTGGTGGCGGTTGATTACGGCGGGGTACCTGCACATTTATCCGATCCACATCATCATGAACATGATGAGCTTGTACAATATCGGGCCGATCGCGGAGGATATTTTCGGGACGCGGCGGATCTTCACGATTTGGACGATTTCGACGGTGACCGGTTTTTTATTGAGCGCGGTGTGGACGAAGGCTCCGTCGCTGGGGGCGAGCGCGGGGATTTTTGGGTTGATGGGGGCGTTGATTGCGGTGGGGGTTTTGAGCAAGCATCCTTATGCGCGGGACCTGCAGAAGCAGCTGATGATTAACGCGGGAATTGGGTTTATCATCGGGAGTTTGCCGATGTTTCCGATCGACAACGCTGCCCATTTGGGGGGGCTGATTGGGGGATTCGCCACGGCTTGGGTGGCGGGGTTTCCGCGACCGTTTGATGATGCGCGGGAGAAGCTTTGGAGCTTGGCTTCGATTGTGGCGCTGGGGCTGACGATTTACGCATTCTACGAAGTGGCGATGAAGCTGACGCAGACGGCGGTGAAGCTTTAGGCCTTTCGCTTGGGGGCGGCGAGCGGCAGGTTTTCGTCGACCATGGACTGGTTGGACATCTCGCTAATCACGGCGCTGAGGTGGGGGCTGCGGAGGGCCCAGGAGTAAGCCTTGAGCGGGCGCTTGAGGCTGCCGGGGACGGCGGCGTCAATCTTGGCGGCGCGGGCGGGGGTATCGGGGCCGTTGGGGCGGCCCGAGAAGACCGGCCGGGCGACCTTCATGGCGATGACGCCGAGGCCCTGCTTGTGAGCGGCGGCGAGGGCTTTGTCCACGTAGGGGTGGTTGATGATGTTATAGGCAACCATGGCGACGGAATAGATCTTTGACTTGGCGGCGGCTTCGAGAATTCCGGCGGGATCGGTGTGAGCGCTGACGCCGAGATGGCGGACTTTGCCAGTTTTCTTGAGGACTTCGAAGGCTTCGAAGATCTCGGGATAGGCGAGGAGTTCGACGGAGGTGGAGGCGCCGTGGGGGCACATCAGGATGTCGAGATGGTCGGTACCGAGGCGGGTGAGAGTGGCGTCGACGCTGTCCCAAATGATGCGTTTGTAATTCTTGTTGCGGTCGATTCTGCGGCCGTATTCGGCTTCCATGACGTTGGCGATATAGGCTTGATCGAGTTCGAGGCGCTGGTCGGCGAAGTAGTTGATGAAGTAGTCCGGGGCGTCGGCCTTGCGGCGGGCGATTTCGTCGAGGGCCTTGGTTTGGATGCGCTTTTGGGAGGTGACGTCGAGGCTTTCAAAGATGTCTTGGAAGAGCTTGTTGCGATTGCCATCCCAGACGCTGACTTTGGAATTGAGAAAGAACTGGTCGCGTTTGCGGGCTTTGAGGACTTTGGCGTAGCCTTTTTCGCTGGCGAGGTTGCCGTAGGCGGGGGCGGTGTCGAGGTAGTTGAGGCCGCGGTCGAGGGCGGCGACGACGTGCTCGTAGTTGGTGGGGGAAATTGTGTTTCCGCCCATGACGATCTCGGAGACCATGTAGCCGGTGCGGCCGAGGGGGCGGTAGGCGACGCCGGGCTGGCGATTGCGCCATTCGCCCTTGGCTTGAGGCGGGGCGGCGTCGGCTTTTAGCGAGATGGCGGCGGCGAGGAATTCGCGGCGATTGAGCATGAACTATTTATCCTTTTCGATTTCGAGGAGGGCGGCTCGGTTGACCCGTTCGCCTTGGAATAAGATTACCGAAATTCGTTCCGTGAACGAGATATCGTCGAGGGGATTGCCGTCGACGAGGAGCAGGGTGGCGTCGTAGCCGGGGCGGATGGCGCCGAGGCGGTTGCCGGCACCGAGGAGTTTGGCGGCGTGGCCGGTAGCGGCGAGGAGGGCCTGCTTCGGCGTGGCTCCGGCTTGAACGAGCAGTTGGAGTTCGCGATGGAGGGCAGGGCCGTGGAGGAGGGTGAAGTTGCCGGAGTCGGTGCCGGTGACGAGGGGGACGCCCTTTTCGATGGCTCGTTTGACGTTGGCGGCGAGGTCGGTTTGGGAGAAGCGGTAGCCGGCCCATTTGGCGGCGCCGGCGGCGGGCGGGGCGAGCATGGCGGCCTTGGTGGCGGCGACCATGCCGGGCAGGGCGACTTGCTGAACGAGGGTTCGGTCGAGGAGGCGGGGGTTGCGCTTGGCGATGTTGGAGAAGGCTTCGACGACGGAGAGGGTGGGGTCGAAGAGGATGCCCTGCTTGGCCATGGCGGCGAAGGATTCGTCGGAGATGAGGTCTCGGGCGGAGCCGTGTTCGATGGAGTTGGCGCCGAGAGAGATGGCCTCGGCGACGTCGGCGGCGCTGCCGGTGTGGACGGCGAGGGAGAGCGAACGGCGGCGGGCTTCTTCGGCGGTGGCGCGGGCGATGGTGGGATCGAAACGGCGGAAGAGCATGCTGCCCATGCCGGATTCGAGGATGATCTTGATGGCGTCGACGGGTTCGGCGGCGAGGGCGGAGACCATTTGGCGGGCTTCGTCGGCGGACTTTGGGGCGCGGACGGATTCGGCCATGGCCTGGTTGCGGATCATTTCCGGAAGGGCATCGAAGTACTCCGTGCCGTGGCCGCCTTCGGAGGTGAAGAGGGGGCCGGCGAAGAAGAGTTCGGCGCCGGACTCTTCGCCGCTGCGGAGTTTGGCACGAACCTTTTTCAGTTCGGAGAGGGCGTCGCCGACGCTGCGGACGGCAGTGACGCCGCTGTAGAGATATTGGACTAGATGGCGCTGCATCTTCGGCAGTTCTTTGGCCACTCCGCCGGGGGCGCCGAGGTGGACGTGGACGTCGATGAGGCCGGGGAGATGGGTCTTGCCGGAGGCTTCGATGAGGTCGGCATTGAGCGACTGCGGCTCTGGTGCGGTGCCGGTGAAGATTTGG